>JBLNBI010000250.1:0-3072 GCA_050259815.1 Actinomycetota bacterium
CCTGCGCCCGCTACTTCCCCACCCCCTGGAACCTCTTCCTGCTGCGGAACGGCCTAGCCCGCTTCTTCCCGAAGACCCGGCTCATCGACGACCTGGACTGGCCCCACGACCAGGTGCGCCCCTGCGACTGGGTGCCCGGCTGCTACTACCTGGTGCGGCGGGAGGTGGTGGAACAGGTCGGCCTCTTCGATCCCCGCTACTTCCTCTACTACGAGGAGGTGGACCACTGCCTGGCGGCCAGGCGGGCCGGCTGGGAGGTGGTCTTCTATCCCCACACCTCGGTGGTCCACCTGGGGGGGGAGAGCGCCAAGACGGTCGGCGACGTCACCCCCGGCGGGCGGCAGATCGAGGCCCTGCAGATCGAGAGCGAACTCCTCTATTTCCGCAAGAACCACGGCCTGCCTGCGGTCCTGGCCAACGTGGCCCTGACCCTGGCCGGCGATGCCATTCAGATCGTGAAGCGCCTCCTCAAGGGCCGGCCCCCGGCCCTGGGGGCCTACTGGAACCACGCCCGGCTCGTCCTCTCCCTTTTCCGGCGGACCCGCTGGGGCACCCATCCGACGCGGTAAGGAGCCATCACCATGAGCCATCCGCTGACCTATTTCCAGAAGCTTTACATCATCAACCTGCCCAGCCGTACCGACCGGCGCCGGCAGATGGGCAAGGAACTCGCCCGGCTGGGCCTGGACCTGGACCATCCCCTGGTCCACCTCTTCCCCGCCATCCGGCCGGAGGACCCGGGGGGGTTCCCGAGTATCGGCGCCCGGGGCTGCTTCCTCAGCCATCTGGAGGTCCTGAAAAGCGCCCGCACCCGCCACCTGAAGCGCCTCCTCATCGTCGAGGACGACCTCAATTTCGCCGCCGACTTCGGCCGCCGCCTCCCCACCCTGGTGAGCCGCCTGGCCACCGTCGACTGGGCGATGTTCTACGGCGGCTACGAGGTGGAGGGCACCCTGCCCCCCGCCGGCCCGGACGGACTGGCCGCCATCCCGCCGGACATGCCGGTGCGCACCAGCCACTTCCTGGCCCTCAACGGCCCCCAGGTCATCGCCGCCTGCGTGGACACCCTGGAGGCCATGCTCTCCCGCTCCCCCGGCGACCCGGCCGGCGGCCCCATGCACGTGGACGGCGCCTACGGCTGGTTCCGCCGGGCCCATCCCCACTGGCGCACCCTGCTGGCGGTGCCGGAACTGGGCTACCAGCGCAGCTCCCGCACCGACGTCCATGACCTCAAGTGGTTCGACCGCATGCCGCTGGCCCGGGAAGCCGCCGCCTGGCTGCGCCAGTGGAGGAATGCGTGATGGCCGGCGTCTTCGGCATCGTCGCCATCGGCCGCAACGAGGGGGAGCGCCTGCGCCGCTGCCTGGCCTCCGCCCTCATCGCCGCCCCCTGGGTGGTGTATGTGGATTCCGGCTCCACCGACGGCTCGGTGGATATGGCCCGGGGCCTGGGGGCCGAGGTGGTGGCGCTGGATATGAGCATTCCCTTCACCGCCGCCCGGGCCCGCAACGCCGGCTTCCGGCGCCTGGCGGAAATCGCCCCCGACGTGGCCTACGTCCAGTTCGTGGACGGGGACTGCGAATTCGCCCTGGGGTGGCTGGAGACCGCCCGCCAGTTCCTCGCCCACCATCCCCAGGTGGCCGTGGTCTGCGGCCGGCTGCGGGAGCGGCACCCCCAGCGCAGCATCTACAACCTCCTCTGCGACATGGAATGGGATGCCCCCGCCGGTGAGGCCAAGGAATGCGGCGGCAACGCCATGGTGCGGCGCACCGCCTTCGAGGCCTGCGGCGGCTTCCGGGAAAGCCTCATCGCCGGCGAGGAGCCGGAAATGTGCCTGCGCCTCCGGTCCGCCGGCTGGCGGGTGTGGCGGCTCGCCCAGAACATGAGCTGGCACGACGCCGCCATGGTCCGCTTCAGCCAGTGGTGGAAGCGCAGCCGGCGTTCCGGCCATGCCTTCGCCGAAGGCGCCGCCCTGCACGGCGCTAGCGCCGAACGCTACTGGGTGCGGGAATGCCAGAGCGCCCTCCTGTGGGGCCTGGCCATCCCCCTGGCCGTCCTCGCCCTGGCCCTGGCCGGCGGTCCCGATTACCTCTGGCTCCTGGCCGTCTATCCCCTCCAGGTGGCCCGGCTCGCCCTCAACGGCCGGCGCCCCAGCCGGCGGGAGAACTGGTGGCGGGCCTTCTTCCTGGTCCTCGGCAAGTTCCCGGAAATGGCCGGGGTCCTCACCTATCACCTGCGCCGCCTCAAGGGCGGCGAAACCCGGCTCATCGAATACAAATGACCCAGCCCATCGCCTATCTCATCAACCAGTACCCCATGGTGAGCCACGCCTTCGTGCGGCGGGAAATCCTCGCCCTGGAGCGCCAGGGCTTTTCCGTCCTGCGCCTGGCCCTGCGGGGTTGGGACTCCCCCGTGGCCGACCCGGCCGACCAGCAGGAACGGGCTGTGACCCGCTACGCCTTGGGCCACGGCCCCGCGGGCCTCGTCTGGGCCGCACTGAAGGCCGCCGGGACCAGGCCCCGGCGCTTCCTGGCCGCCCTGGGGCTGGCCGTGGGGATGGCCCGGGACTCGGATCGTTCCCTTCCCTACCACCTGGCCTACCTCATGGAAGCCTGCCTCTGCCTGGGGTGGATGGAAGAGCGGGGCATCCACCACGTACACGCCCATTTCGGCACCAATTCCGCCGAGGTGGCCATGCTCATCGCCACCCTGGGGGGCGGGACCTACAGCTTCACGGTCCACGGCCCCGAGGAATTCGACCGCCCCGAGGCCATCGGCCTCGCCGAGAAAGTGCGCCGGGCAGCTTTCGTGGTGGCCATCAGCTCCTACGGCCGGGGCCAGCTCTACCGCTGGGTGGAGGCCGAACACTGGCCCAAGGTGGAAGTGGTGCACTGCGGCCTGGAGGCCGCTTTCCACCAGCTCGCCCCCACGCCCCCGGACCGGTTGCCGCGCCTGGTCTGCGTCGGCCGCCTGTGCCGGCAGAAGGGCCAGCTTCTGCTCATCGAAGCCCTGGCCCGGCTCAGGCGCCAGGGCGTGGCGGCCGAGCTGGTCCTGGCCGGCGACGGGGAGATG
>JBLNBI010000251.1:0-20132 GCA_050259815.1 Actinomycetota bacterium
CCAGAATCCAAGCTAATCGGTGGTGCCCATGGGCAGGATCGAACTGCCGACCTCTCCCTTACCAAGGGAGTGCTCTACCACTGAGCCACATGGGCCTACCTCAAACTCCAGCCGTACTGCATTTGGAGCGGGTGAAGGGAATCGAACCCTCGTCTTAAGCTTGGAAGGCTTCAGCTCTACCATTGAGCTACACCCGCTTGCCCTTCGCCCGCAGCACTAGCCGCTACAGCATAAATCTGGTGGAGGGGGAAGGATTCGAACCTTCGAAGGCAGAGCCGTCAGATTTACAGTCTGATCCCTTTGACCGCTCGGGAACCCCTCCGAGAGAAGCCGGGATTATCCAGATGAGAGATGGGTGTGTCAACGGGCGAAACGAGAGAAATTCAATTTTTTTATTTCACCCAAAAAACAAGGCCGGCATAGAGCCGGCCTTGTTTAGCGCTAAGAGGCGATTACTTCTGGGACAGGACCCAGGTAGCCAGCTTCTTGGCTTCGTCGTCGCTGACGGCGTTGGGAGGCATCGGGATCTCGCCCCAGACGCCCTTGCCGCCGGCCTTGATCTTGGCGGCCAGCTTGTCGGCAGCGCCCTTGTCGCCCTTGTACTTGGCGGCCACATCCTTGTAAGCCGGGCCGACGAGCTTCTTGTCGACGGCATGGCAGGAGAAGCAGTTCTTGGCCTTAGCCAGGGCTTCGTCAGCATGGGCCTGGCCCATCATCACTACGCCAGCGGCGGCCATCAGGGCAACGTAAATTGCTTTCATACTCTCGCTCCGTTACGGGTTGGTGAAAAAACAGCCGTCGATATTAATGCCTTTTCAGTGCCTTGAAAACCATTCCAAAGTCACATCCACACTATCAATAGGCGGCACGCAATTAACGCCTCCGCTGAGCCCTTCGTTGACCGGGTTTTGTATCGGTTTGTAAGCACCAAAACCCAGAAAAACAAAAAGGGCGGGAAGCCCCGGCTTGAGGCCTTCCCGCCCGGCATGCGCCAAGACTTACTTGCGGCGGATCTGGGTCACGTCCCGCACGGCCCCCTTGTCGGCGGAGGTCGTCATCAGGGCATAGGCCTGCAGGGCGGCAGAAACGACGCGCTGGCGTTCGGCCGGCTTCCAGGCCGCATCGCCCTTGGCGTCCATGGCAGCGCGGCGGCGGGCCAGTTCCTCGCCGGAAATAGCCAGGTGGATACGGCGGCTGGGAATATCGATCTCGATGGTGTCGCCGTTCTCGACCAGGCCAATGGCGCCGCCGTCCGCCGCTTCCGGGGAGGCGTGGCCGATGGAGAGGCCGGAGGTGCCGCCGGAGAAGCGGCCGTCGGTCAGCAGGGCGCACTCCTTGCCCAGGCCACGGGACTTCAGATAGGAGGTCGGATAGAGCATCTCCTGCATGCCGGGGCCACCCTTGGGGCCCTCATAACGGACGATGACCACGTCGCCCGACACCACCTCGCCACTCAGGATGCCGGCCACGGCGTCGTCCTGGCTCTCATAGACCCGGGCCTTGCCGGTGAATTTGAGGATGGAGTCGTCCACCCCGGCGGTCTTCACGATGCAGCCGTCCTCGGCGATATTGCCGTAGAGCACCGCGAGGCCGCCGTCCTTGGAATAGGCATTGGCCAGGTTGCGGATGCAGCCGTGGGTGCGATCCAGGTCCAGTTCGTTGAAGCGGCGATCCTGGGAGAAGGCGGTCTGGGTCGGAATACCGCCAGGAGCTGCCTTATAGAAGTCATGCACCTTGACGTCGTGCTCCCGCACCACGTCCCAGACATCGATGGCTTCGCCCAGGGTCTTGGCATGGACGGTGGGGCTGTCGCGATGGATGAGGCCAGCCCGGTCCAGCTCCCCCAGGATGCCCATGATGCCGCCGGCCCGATGGACGTCTTCAATATGGTAGTCCTGGGTGGCGGGGGCCACCTTGCACAGGCAGGGCACCTTGCGGGAAATGCGGTCGATGTCCTGCATGGTGAATTCGACGCCGGCTTCCTGGGCGGCAGCCAGGATATGGAGCACGGTATTGGTGGAGCCGCCCATGGACACATCCAGGGCCATGGCGTTCTCGAAGGCCTTCCGGTTGGCGATGGAACGGGGCAGGACGGAGGCATCCTCCTGTTCGTACCAGCGCCTGCACAGCTCGACGATAGTGCGGCCGGCCCGCAGGAACAGATCCTTGCGGTCGGCATGGGTGGCGACCACGGTGCCGTTGCCCGGCAGGGAGAGGCCCAGGGCCTCGGTCAGGCAGTTCATGGAATTGGCGGTGAACATGCCGGAGCAGGAGCCGCAGGTCGGGCAGGCGGAACGCTCGAAATTATCGACATCCTCGTCGGAGCAGCTACTGTCGCCGGCCTTGATCATGGCGTCGATGAGGTCCACGGAAATGACCTTGCCCTCCCACTTCACCTTGCCGGCTTCCATGGGGCCGCCGGAGACGAAGATGGCGGGGATGTTGAGGCGCATGGCGGCCATCAGCATTCCCGGGGTGATCTTGTCGCAATTGGAGATGCAGACCATGGCGTCGGCGCAATGGGCATTGCACATATATTCCACGGAATCGGCAATCAGGTCCCGACTGGGCAGGGAGTAGAGCATGCCGGCGTGGCCCATGGCGATGCCGTCGTCGATGGCGATGGTGTTGAATTCCTTGGCGATGCCGCCCGCCGCCTCGATCTCCCTCGCCACCAGCTGGCCGAGGTCCTTCAGGTGCACATGGCCGGGCACGAACTGGGTGAAGGAATTGACCACGGCGATGATGGGCTTGCCGAAATCGCCATCCTTCATGCCGGTGGCGCGCCACAGGGCGCGGGCGCCGGCCATGTTGCGGCCGTGGGTGGAGGTATGGGAACGGTATTGGGGCATGACGGTACTCCAGGGGGCTGTGCCGGGCGGCACCAACTATAATTGCGGAATTCTAGCCCAATCGACCCGCCGATGCTCCTCCACCCCCAGTTCGACCCGGTCGCCTTCTCCCTCGGACCTCTTTCCGTGCGCTGGTACGGCCTCATGTACCTCCTGGCCTTCGCCCAGTTCTTCCTCCTCGGGCGGCACCGCATCCAGCAGCGCCCCCAATCGGGCTGGACCATCGAGCAACTCGACGACATGCTTTTCTACGGAGTACTTGGCGTCATCCTGGGCGGCCGCCTCGGCCAGGTGCTGTTCTACGAGCCTGGCTATTACTTTTCCAACCCGGCGGAAATCATCGCCGTCTGGAAAGGAGGCATGGCCTTCCACGGCGGCTTCCTTGGCGTCCTGGTGGCCATGGCCCTGTGGTCCCG
Organism: Actinomycetota bacterium; assembly: GCA_050259815.1. Taxonomy (GTDB): domain Bacteria; phylum Pseudomonadota; class Gammaproteobacteria; order Burkholderiales; family Rhodocyclaceae; genus JAGTRP01. The sequence continues at coordinate 3,269 of JBLNBI010000251.1, forward strand.
CAAATATAGGAAGCCCTGGCTGGAAGTCACCGACTTCATCGCCCCCCTGGTACCCCTGGGCCTCATGGCCGGGCGCATCGGCAATTTCATCAACGGCGAGTTGTGGGGCCGGGCCGCCGACCCGTCCCTGCCCTGGGCCATGATCTTCCCCCAGGCGGGCGACGCCCTGCCCCGCCACCCGTCCCAGCTCTACCACGCCGGTCTGGAAGGGCTGGCCCTCTTCGCCATCCTGTGGCTCTACTCCGGACGGGAGCGACCCCGGGGCGCCGTGTCGGGCGCATTCCTGGTGGGCTATGGTATTTTCCGCTTCTTCGTCGAATATTTCCGGGAGCCGGACGCAGGGATCTTCGGCCATTCCTACACCATCAGCATGGGCCAGTGGCTGTCCCTGCCCATGATCCTGGCCGGCCTCGTGATGATTTATCTCGCTTATCAAAAAAGGAACAAAGCATGAGCAACAGCACCCGCCCCTTCAAGGTCCTCGGCATCCAGCAGATCGCCATCGGCGGCCCGTCCAAGGACAAGCTGCGTACCCTCTGGGTCGACATGTTCGGCCTGGAAGTCACCGGCAACTTCATGAGCGAGCGGGAAAACGTGGATGAGGACATCTGCGCCATGGGCAAGGGCCCCTTCAAGGTGGAAGTGGACCTCATGCAGCCCCTGGACCCGGAGAAGAAGCCCGCCGTCCATGCCACCCCGCTCAACCACGTCGGCCTGTGGATCGACGACCTGCCCAAGGCCGTGGAGTGGCTGACCGCCAACGGCGTGCGCTTCGCCCCGGGCGGCATCCGCAAGGGCGCCGCCGGCTTCGACATCTGCTTCCTGCACCCGAAGGGCAATGAGGAATTCCCCATCGGTGGTGAAGGCGTCCTCATCGAACTGGTCCAGGCCCCCAAGGAAGTCGTGGAGGCCTTCGCCAAGCTGGCCGGCTGATATGGCGGCCCCGGACGATCCCCTGGAGGAAACCCGGGCCGCCCTGGCGCCCACCCTGGAGGCCACGGCGTCCATCCTCCCCTGGGTGGGCAAGGACAAGAAGCCCCGCTTTCCGCCGGAAGCCGCCAAGCGCTGGCAGGAAGTCTGCGACCGCCTGGCGGTGTGCTGGTTCGAGCGCCATGAGGATGGGCTGGCCGGGTTGCGGCCGGCGGTCTTCGAGCTCTACTCGTCCGCCCTTGAGCTGGGCGAGGCCAACTGCCTTCGGCTCGCCGAGGCCCTGGCCAGCGCAACCGATCGTCTGGAACCCAACGGGGATGTGAGCCATCCCCGCCTGGTGGCGGCCCTGACCGCCACTTTCGAATCCCTTTCCGTGCCGGGGAGCCTGGAACAGGAAGCCTTCCCCGACCGGGCCCAGCATTTCGCCGACCGCCTGGAATTCTGCGCCGATCCGCAGAATGCCGACCAGGTTCGCTCCCCGGTCCTGGACCGGCTGTTCGCGGACGAAGCCGGCGACTGCCTGGAGCGCATCCAGGAAGCCCTGACCGTCCTGCCTGCCGACGTCTACGGCATCCGGCTGGCAGCTGAGGACATCGCCGGCTTGGCCGAGCCCCTGGACCTGGACGACATCAGCGCCCTCGCCCACCACCTGGTCCGGCTGCTGACCCCCAAGCCCGGCGAAAAGGTCGACCTGGACAGCAACGAGACCCGCCGCGCCACCGTGCAGGCCCTGACGGCCGAGCTGGAGAAGACCGTCGGCGCCCTCCTCCAGGACTGACCCCTTGGCCAAGCTCAATTACAAGCATCTGCATTATTTCTGGGTGGTCGCCCAGGAGGGCAGCGTCACCCGGGCGGCGGAGCGCCTCGACGTGGCGGTTCAGACGGTCAGCGGCCAGCTTTCCCTCCTGGAACGCTCCCTGGGCAAGGCTCTTTTCGCCGCCCAGGGCCGGGGCTTGGTTCTCACCGAAGCCGGGCGCATCGCCCTGGGCTACGCCGACCAGATATTCCAGCTTGGCGAGCAGATGGTGGATGCCCTGGACGACGCCGAAGGCAGCCGCAACCTGCGCCTGGTGGCCGGCATTTCCGACGGCCTCCCCAAGCTGGTGGCCCACCGTCTCCTCTCCTCGGTGATGGAACAGCTGGATAACATGCGCCTCATCTGCAACGAGGGCGAGTTCCAGGACCTCCTGGCCGACCTGGCCCTGCACAAGCTGGACGTGGTCCTCACCGACCGCCCGGCGCGCACCGGCGGCAACCTGCGGGTGTTCAGCCATTCCCTGGCGGAACTGGAAGTCGGCCTATTCGGCACCCAGCCGCTGGCCGAGCGCTACCGCGTGGATTTCCCGGCCTGCCTGCAGGGCGCCCCCCTGCTCCTGCCCACCCGCCACAACATGGTGCGGGGCCAGATCGACCGCTGGCTGGAAAGCCACGGCGTCCGCCCTGACATCGTGGGTGAATACGAGGACAGCGCCCTCCTCCAGACCTTCGGCCGCTCCGGCCTGGGGCTCTTCCCGGCGCCCCTGGCCCTGGCCGACGAAGTCCGCCGGCAGCTGGAAGCGGAGCCCATCGGCCCCATGGAAGGGGTGCGGGAACACATCTTCGCCATCTCCAACGAACGGCGCATCCGGCACCCCGCCGTGGAAGCCCTCTACAGCACCCCGCTCCAGTAACCCGCTAGACGGGCCCGGTGGTCTTGTGAATGAAGACCGCCCGACCCACGTCGGTCACCCACACCAGGCCGTCGCCCACCTGGCCCGTCTGGGCCACCTTCACGATGCAATCGACGATGGCGTCCGCCACTTCGTCGGGTGCGACGATTTCCACCCGGGTCTTGGCCGTGTAGTCGGTCAATTCGTCCTTGATGTTCTTGCGCTGGGTGTGGCGGGCCGGGGCGGAACAGCCCTCGGCCTTGCTCACGGTCATGCCCGGAAAGCCCTCCAGCTCCCGCAGGGCGTCCCGCAGGGCCGGCAGCTTGTTGGGGCGAATGATGGCTTTGATTTCTTTCATGCTTCCACCGTTTCCTCGTCCAGTTCCCGGTCGAACCACCGGTAGAGGGTGGGCAACACGACGAGGGTCAATAGGGTTGATGTGATGAGGCCGCCGATGACCACGATGGCGAGCGGCCTCTGAACTTCGGAGCCGGGCCCCGTCGAGAAGAGGAAAGGGATGAGGCCCAGCATGGCCACGGTGGCGGTCATCATGACCGGCCGGAACCGCAACCGGGCGCCCTCCAGCACCGCCTCCCGGACGCTCATGCCCTGGTCCCGCAGGCTGCGGATATAGGACACCAGCACCACGCCGTTGAGCACGGCGATGCCCCACAGGGCGATGAAGCCCACCGACGCCGGCACCGACAGGTACTCCCCGGTGACGAACAGGCCGATGACCCCGCCGATGGAGGCGAAGGGCAGCACGGTGATGATCAGGGTGGCGAAGCGCAAGGAATTGAACAGCAGGAAGAGCAGGAAGAAGATGGCGCCGATGGTGATGGGGATGATGACCATCAGGTGGCCCAGGGCCCGCTCCATGTTCTGGAACTGGCCGCCCCACTCCAGATAATAGCCTTCCGGCAGCTTCACCTGGCTATCCACCTTCTGCTGCAGTTCCGCCACGAAGCTGCCCAGGTCCCGGTCCTTCACATTCACCCCGACCACGATGCGGCGCTTGCCCAGCTCCCGGGAAATCTGGGCCGGGCCGTCGGCCACCCGGATGTGGGCCACGTCGGCCAGCCGCGCCTGGGCGCCGTCCGGCGACGTGAGGAGAATGTTGGAAATGGCCTCGATATTGTTGCGGAAGCTCTCCGGCAGACGCACCACCGCCGGGAAGCGGCGCTCGCCCTCGAATATTTCGGTGGCCACCTTGCCGCCCACCGCCGTCTCCAGCAGGTCGTTCACATCGGCCACGTTGAGGCCCAGGCGGGCGATGGCCTGGCGGTCGATCTCGATCTGCAGGTATTGCTGGCCGGTGACCCGCTCCACCCGCATATCCTGGGCGCCCTTGATGCCCTGGGCCACCTTGGAAATCTGGTTGGCAAGCTTCTTCAACTGTTCCAGGTCGTCGCCGAAGACCTTCACGGCGATGTCGGAGCGCACCCCGGTGACCATCTCGTCCACCCGGTCGGAAATGGGCTGGGCCATGACGATCTGCACGCCGGGCAGGACCTTGAGCTTTTCCCGGATAGCCTCGGCGATGTCGTCCTGGCCCCAGCCGGCGGGCCATTCGCTCCGAGGCTTCAAGCTGACGATGGGGGTGGATTCGTTAGGCCCCTGAGGATCGGCGGGGCTTTCGCCGCGGCCGACGCCGGAGACGGCCGACTTCACCCCCGGCACCTCCATCACCAGCTTCATGGCCTGGTTCTCCATGCGGATGGACTCGTCCAGGGAAATGTTGGGCACCCGGTTGATTCCGGGCACCACCGAGCCTTCCTTCATTTCCGGGATGAAGGCCGAGCCCAGGAAGGGGACGATGGCGATCGCCAGGGCGAAGGCGCCCAGGGCGACCATGACCGTCTTCTTCTGGTTGGCCTGGGCGAGCTCCAGGAGGCGCAGGTAGGGGCGCTTCATGGCGGCGATGAGGCGAGTGTCGTGGTCCCCGTCGTGGGCCGGCGGCTTCAATAGATAGGTGGACAGCACCGGCGACAGGGTCAGGGACAGCACCAGGGAAATGGCGAGGGCGATGGCGATGGTGTAGGCCAGGGGCGCGAACATCTTGCCCTCCATGCCCTGCAGGGTCATGAGGGGCAGGAAGACCAGGATGATGATGCCGACCCCGAAGATCACCGGCGTCGCCACCTCCACCACCGCCCGCAGGATGATTCGCACCTGGCTCTCGCCCCGGTGGGCGGCGCTCCCGAGCTGGGCGAAGGCGTTTTCCACCACCACCACCGACCCGTCCACCATGAGGCCGATGGCGATGGCCAGCCCCCCCAGGGACATGAGGTTGGCGGACAGCCCCAGGCGGTTCATGGCCATGAAGGTAAGGAGCGGCGTCAGCACCAGGGTGGCGACCACGATGAGGGACGAGCGCACGTCCCCCAGGAAGAGGAAGAGCACCACCACCACCAGGACCACGCCTTCCAGGAGCACCTTGGTAACGGTCCACAGGGCTGCGTCCACCAGCTCGGAACGGTCGTAGTAGGGAACAATCTTGAGGCCCCCGGGGAGCATGTCCTTGCGGTTGATCTCGTCGACCCGCTCCTTGATCTTGCTGACCACGGCCTTGGCGTTGCCGCCGGCGATCATCATCACCACGCCGCCCACCGATTCGGTGACGCCGTTCTTCACCAGCGCGCCCTGGCGGACGTCGTGCCCCAGGCTCACCTGGGCCACATCCCGGACGTAGACCGGCACGCCATCCTTCTCCTTGAGGACGATGGCCCGCAGGTCCTCAAGGTCGCGCACCAGGCCGACGCCCCGGATCAGGTACTGCTCGGCGTACTGGGGCAGCACCCCGCCGCCAGCGTTGGCGTTGTTGCGGGCCACCGCCTGATAGACGTCGGCGATGGCGAGATGGTAGTGGCGCAGCTTGTCCGGATTCACCAGGATCTGGTACTGCTTGACGAAGCCGCCCTGGGAATTGATTTCCGCCACCCCGGGAATGGAGCGCAGCAGGGGCCGGACCACCCAGTCCTGGGCGATGCGGCGCTGGGTCAGTTCCTCCTCGGTGAGGGTGCGGCTGCCGTCGTCGGGACGCTCCAGGGTGTATTGGTACACCTCGCCCAGGCCGGTAGACACCGGCCCCAGCACGGGAGTCAGCCCCGCAGGCAGGCGTGACCCCACCTCCAGCAGGCGTTCCATGACCAGCTGCCGGGCGAAATAGACGTCGGTGGCATCGGTGAACACCAGGGTGATGAGGGACAGCCCCGGCTTATTCAGGGAACGCATTTCCACCAGCCCCGGCAGGCCGGTCATGGCCACTTCCAGGGGGACCGTGGCGAAGCGCTCCACCTCCTCGGGAGAACGGCCCGGCGCCTCGGTGGCGATCTGGACCTGGACGTTGGTCACGTCCGGGAAGGCGTCCACCGAGAGCTTGCGGGCGGCGTCGATGCCGAAGACCAGCAGCACGGCGGCAACCACCGCCACCACCAGCCGCTGCTTGAGGGCGGCGCGGATCAGGGACTCGATCATCCTTCCAGTTCCTTGCGCTTACGCTCGTTGTTGAGGTGGAAGGCCCCTTCGACGACCACGTTGTCACCGGGCTTGAGACCGGAGATCACCGGCCGGCGGCCCCCGGTTTCCGGAGCCAGGGTCACCTTGGTGAGGCGGAAGCTGCCGTCGCCGACGGCCACAAAGACGTGGTCCTCGTCATTCTCCCGGACCACGGCGGCGGCGGGCACCACCAGGCGCTCCACCGGCTTGGCCTCGATGAGCATGGAAGCCAGCATGGCAGGTTTCAGCCGGCCGTCGGCGTTGTCCAGCTCGGTACGGACCAGGACGGTGCGGGTTTCCGGATTGACGGTCTGGCCGACGGAGATGAGCTTGCCCAGGAGCTTTTCGTTATCCAGGGCAGGCACCTCGATGCTGACCGACTGGCCGACCTTGACCTGGCTCACCTGCTGCTCGGGCACTTGGGCCACGGCCCACACCCGGGAGAGGTCGGCCACGGAGAACAGGGCATCGGTGGGCTGGACGACTTGGCCGTGGGCGACCTTGCGTTCCACCACCACGCCGGAGAGGGACGACACCACCGGCGTCACCGAATCGATGGCGCCAGTCTTGCCCAGGCGCTCGATGGCCCCGGCGCTCACCCCCAGGACCCGAAGCTGGTCCCGGGCCGCCCGGGTTTCGGCGCTGGCGATGTCGAATTCGCTTTCCCGGCGCTGCATCTCGGCGGCGCCGATGACGTCCGCCTGGTACAGGGCACGGGCCCGCTCGGCGTTGCGCCGGTTCAACTCCATCTGGGCCCGGGACTTGAGGTAGGAAAGCTGGGCGGCAGACAGCTCGCTGCTGTTGATCTGGGCAAGGCTATCGCCCTTCTTCACCTCCTGGCCGACCATGGCGTGGATGTCGGTGACCCGGCCGGTGACCGTGGCGCCGATGCGGGCCAGGCGCTGCTCGTCGAAATCGACGCGGCCGGCCACCCGCAGGGTCTCGGCGATGGGGGCCGTCGCCACCGGGGCGATCTTCAGCTGGGCAGTCAGGGACTCGGCCGGCTGGACCACATAGGGGTCGGCCGGCGCAGCCGCCGCGGGGGCGGCCTTTTCCTGGTTGCAGGCAGCCAGGCCGGCAACAGCCAAGGCCAGGGTAAGGATGCGAAGGGAGGGAAGGCGCGGGAGCAGGGTCATTTTCTGGTTTCTCACGGCAGGGGCTGGGCACGCAGGCGCTCGATTTCCGCCCAGGCGGCGGCCAGCTCGAAGCGGGCGGTAATCAGTTCGTTGCGGGCGGCGCGATAGACCCGCTGGGCATCCAGGACTTCCAGGATGCCCCGTTCCCCGAAGCGGTAGGAGGCTTCCGCCACCTTGAGGGCGTTCTCGGCCTGCCGGACGATGCCCGACTCCAGGGCCGTCACCTGGGTCTGGGCGATCTCGTATTGCTGATAGGCGTATTGCAAGTCCTGGGCGAGGGTGAATTCCCGGACTGCCAGCTCGTTGCGGGCCCGGGAAAGGTTGGCCGTGGCCTCCCCCACCGGGCCGCTGCGGCGGTCCCAGAGGGGAACCGACATCACCAGGCCGATGCGGCTGGTGCGCAGGTCCGGGTCCTCTTCCCGGCTGGCTTTCACGGCCAGACTGGGCCAGCGCAGGGCCCGCTCATGGTCGAGTTGCCTTTCGGCCCGCCGGGCCTCGGCCCGGGAGCGGGCCAGTTCCGGGTTCCCCGCCGCCACTTCGGCCTGGAGCTTTTCCAGGGGCGGCACTTCGGGAACGGCGTCGAGCCGGCCCTTGACCGTGAATCCGGCCGGCAGGGCCGGCCCCACCAGCTGGCGCAGGTTGGAACGGGACTGCTCCACCCGCAGGCTGGCCGAGTGGGCCAGCTTCTGGGCATTGAGCATTTCGGCGTCGGCCTTGATCAGCTCGTAGCGTGCCGCCTCACCGGTCTCGACCCGCAGGGCGATGCGGCCGCGGATATCCTCCATGAGCTTCTGGTCTTCCCGGGCGGCCCGCAGCTCGGCTTCCCGGCGCAGCAGTTCGTAGAAGCGCACCCGCAGGCGGGCCATCAGCTCGGCCTCGAAGGCGGCGTGGCCGGCCTGGGCCGCATCCAGCCCGGCCCCGGCGGCGTCTATCCTCGCCCCTCGCCGGTTGGGCAGGTCGATGGGCTGGGTCAGGGAAATGCTGCGGGTATCTCCCGGATTAGCGCCGGGCGCCCGGGCCCGGGCAGGACCGGCGGCAATCTCCAGCTCCGGGTTGGGAAAGGCGGAAGCGCTCTGCACGGCGGCCCGGGCGGCATCCACCTGATCTCGGCTGGCCAGGACGGATCGGCTGGATTGCCGCGCCAGCAGGAGCAGTTCATCCAGGGAAAGAGCCGCCTGCCCCCAGGAAAAACCTGAAAGCAGAAAGGGCAGCGTGACGAGGAGATATTTGATCTTCATGATTGGGGTTCAGCAAGGGACATGCCATCTGACAGCTAGCCGTCAGGTTGCATTTTACCCGCCGTCAGCTTCAGGTCAGGTTTGATCATAATTGGGTACAAAAAAGGCATAAACCGCACAAATGCTCACAAATCATCTGTTTTATACGAAGTATTTTTGTGATATTTGGGCGTGCAGGCACTTCGCGTGACGCACCAATCCGGTGCGCTTCCGTGCCGGGAAAGGGCAAACTTCCTGGGCTATAATTCCCCGCTCCCCCACTTACGCTGCACTGCATCATGCGCCCCTTGCTTCAACGCTTTTCCCTGTTCCTTTCCCTCCTCGTCATCGCCGCGACGGCCACCGCCCAGCAGCTTCCCATTCCGCCGTCCCTGGCCGCCAATTCCTGGTTGCTGCTGGAATTCGGTTCCGGCCAGGTGCTGACCGCCGAGAAGCCCGACGAGCGCATCGAGCCCGCTTCCCTGACCAAGCTGATGACGGCCTACCTGACCTTCTCCGCCCTCAAGCAGAAGACCATCGCCCTCAACCAGGCGGTGCCGGTTTCCGAGAAGGCCTGGCGGACCGGCGGCTCCAAGATGTTCATCCGGGTCGGCACCCAGGTACCCGTGGAAGACCTGATCAAGGGGATGGAAATCCAGTCCGGCAACGATGCCTGCATCGCCCTGGCCGAAGCCGTCGCCGGCAGCGAAGAGAACTTCGCCCAGATGATGAACAAGGAAGCCCAGCGCCTGGGCATGAAGAACACCCACTTCATGAACGCCACCGGCCTGCCCGACCCCCAGCACTACACCACGGCCCGGGACCTCTCCATCCTGGCCTCCGCCCTGGTCCGGGACTTCCCGGAGGAGTACGCCAAGTACTACTCCATGAAGGAATTCCGCTACAACAACATCAACCAGCCCAACCGCAATCGACTGCTGTGGCTCGACCCCACCGTGGACGGCATGAAGACCGGCCACACCGACGCCGCCGGCTACTGCTTGATCGGCTCAGCCAAGCGCGGCCCGCGCCGCCTGATTTCGGTGGTACTTGGTACCAACTCCGACGCCGCCCGCACCAGCGAATCCCTGAAGCTCCTCAACTGGGGCTACCAGTTCTACGACGCGGTCCAGCTCTACGGCGCCAATCAGCCGGTTTCCAACCTGCGGGTATGGAAGGGTGCCGAGAACAACCTGAAGGCCGGCTTCGCCCAGGACTTCATCGTCGCGGTGCCCAAGGGCTATGCCGACAAGGTGAAGGCCGAGTTCGTTGCCCAGCAGCCGCTGATCGCCCCCATTTCCCAGGGCCAGAATGTCGGCACTGTTAAGGTGACCATCGACGGCAAGCCCTACGGCGACTACCCGGCGGTAGCCCTGGAGAACATCCCCCTGGCCGGCTTCTTCGGCCGCCTGTGGGACACCATCCGCCTGTGGTTCGCCTAAACTGAATTGGATAAGACTCCTCTCCCCGGGACAGCCATGAGCCCCTACGTCGCCGATCCGGTGTACCTGAATGGCCGGTTCATTCCCCTGGCCGAGGCGAAAATTTCGCCCCTGGACCGGGGTTTCCTGTTCGGGGACGGGGTCTATGAGGTTATCCCTGTCTATTCCCACCGGCCTTTCCGCCTGGGCGAACACCTGCGCCGCCTGCAAGCGAGCCTGGACGGCATCCGCCTGCCCAATCCCCTCTCCACCGAGGAATGGGAGGCCGTCGTCCAGCGCCTGGCCGCCGACGCCCCCTTCGAGGACCAGGGCGTCTATCTCCAGGTGAGCCGGGGCGCCGACCTGAAGCGGGACCATGTCTTCCCTCACGGCGTCGCACCTACCGTCTTCGCCTTCAGCTCGCCCCTGGTGACGCCTACCGCGGCCGTCAGGGAAAAGGGCGTCGCCGCCATCACCGCTGAGGACAACCGCTGGCTGCGCTGTGACCTGAAGGCCGTGTCCCTCCTGGCCAACGTCCTGCTCCGCCAGGCGGCCGAGGACGCCGGCTGCACCGAGGCCATCCTCATCCGGGACGGCTTCATGAAGGAAGGCTCGGCCTCCAGCATCTTCCTGGTCAAGGACGGCGTCCTGCTGGCGCCGCCCAAGAGCCATCTCATGCTTCCCGGCATCACCTACGACGTGGTGCTGGAACTGGCGGACCGCCACGAGCTCCCCGTCGAGATACGGGAAATCCCCGTGGCGGAACTTCGGGCCGCCGACGAAATCTGGATGACTTCATCCACCAAGGAAATACTTGCCATCACCACCCTCGACGGCGCCCCCGTCGGAAACGGCCTGCCCGGCCCGGTGGGCAACGAAATGTGGCAGTGGTATCAACGCTTCAAATCCACGGTAATGCGCCATGGCTGACAAAGAATCCCTCATCGAATACCCCAGCGCCTTCCCCATCAAGATCATGGGTATGGCCGAAGGCTCCCTGGCCCAGGCGGTCCTGGAGATCGTCATCCGCCACGACCCGGATTTTGACGGCGCCACCATGGAAATGCGCACCAGTTCCGGCGGCAAGTACGTGAGCCTGACCTGCACTGTCACCGCCACCTCCCGGGAACAACTGGACAACCTCTACCGGGAACTGACCGGCCACCCGCTGGTGAAGGTGGTGCTCTAGGCATGCAGATCCGCCGCCTTGGCCGGGTGGACTACGAGCCCACCTGGCTCGCCATGCAGGAATTCACCGCCGCCCGCACCGCCGACACCCCGGACGAGCTCTGGATTGTCGAGCACCCGCCCGTCTTCACCCTGGGCCAGGCCGGCAAGCCGGAGCACCTGCTCACCGACATCGGCATCCCCATGGTCAAGATCGACCGGGGCGGCCAGATCACCTACCACGGCCCGGGCCAAGCGGTGGTCTATCTGCTCATCGACCTGCCCCGCCGCAAGATCAAGGTGCGGGAATTGGTGAGCGCCATCGAACAGGCCGTCATCGACCTGCTGGCCGAATACGGCGTCCACGCCGAGCGCCGGGACGGCGCCCCCGGGGTCTATGTGGGCGAGGCCAAGATCGCCGCCCTGGGGCTGCGGGTCCGTAACGGCTGCTGCTACCATGGCGTTTCCCTGAACGTGGACATGGACCTCTCCCCCTTCGCCGCCATCAATCCCTGCGGCTATGCCGGGCTCCAGGTCACGCAAACCCGCGATTTCAACATCCCGCTCACGGCTCACGAGGCCGGCGAGCGTCTTTGCCAACACTTGCTACAGCAACTGGAGCGTTAAATGGCCGAACAAGGCGTCAAACAAAAAGGCGAACAGAAGACCGCCCGCATCCCCATCAAGATCGTCCCCGCGGAAGCCCCCCTCAAAAAGCCCGAGTGGATCCGGGTCAAGGCCGGCAACAGCGCCGGGCGCTTCGGCGAGATCAAGAAGATGCTCCGTGAGCGCAACCTCCACACCGTCTGCGAGGAAGCCACCTGTCCCAACATCGGCGAGTGCTTCGGCCGCGGCACCGCCACCTTCATGATCCTGGGCGACATCTGCACGCGCCGCTGCCCCTTCTGCGACGTGGGCCACGGCAAGCCCCTGCCCCCGGACCCCAATGAGCCCCAGCACCTGGCCGAGTCCGTGGCCGCCCTGAAACTGCGCTACGTGGTCATCACCAGCGTGGACCGGGACGATCTGCGGGACGGCGGCGCCCAGCATTTCGTGGATGTCATCAAGGCGGTGCGGGAAGCCTCCCCGACCACCACCATCGAAACCCTGGTGCCCGACTTCCGGGGCCGCATGGAAGTGGCCCTGGACGTCCTCGGCGGCGCCCTGCCCGACGTGCTCAACCACAACATGGAAACCGTGCCCCGCCTCTACAAGCAGGCCCGGCCCGGCGCCGATTACGCCCATTCCCTGGCCTTCCTGAAGGCCTTCAAGGCCCGCTACCCGAACGTTTCCACCAAGTCCGGCCTCATGGTCGGCCTGGGTGAAACCGACGAGGAAATCCTCGAAGTGATGAAGGACCTGCGGGCCCACGACGTGGAAATGCTCACCATCGGCCAGTACCTGGCGCCCACCGGCCATCACCTCCCGGTGACCCGCTACGTCCATCCCGACGTGTTCAAGATGTTCGAGGAGAAGGCCAAGGAGATGGGATTCTCCGGCGCCGCCTGCGGCGCCATGGTGCGGTCCTCCTATTGGGCCGACCAGCAGGCCCATACGGCCGGGGTCGTTTAATGTGAACTCTAGCGATAAATGAGACTACACATAGATATTTGAGAATGGACAAGGCTATTCGAGACTATGGAATCGAATAGCCTGCTGTGAATTCCGGCGATAAAAGCTACTGAACAGCGATTGCCGCTACCGTTACATCGTTCGTTGCAACCAAGACAACAAATAGCGAAAAGAGCCGGGGTTCAGCCCCGGCTCTTTCTTTCCCATGTTGTTGGAGGATTGTCACATCACCAAACGGGGTGACAATTGGAGCACGAACCTTCGTACTGCTCCTATTCGCCCTCCAGTCCGATGTGGATAGCATTCAGCCAGGGGCGAATCCATTCCCCGGTGTTTTGGCGATCGTACAGGAGAACACCAGAGCTATTCACCGCTCCCCAGGCGGAGTCAGCCTGCTTCAGAAGCGCGGTGATGGCCGTGACATCGCAGGAAAGCGCCGCCTCCGTCGCCTGGAACCAGTAGAGGTACTGGCGCCATCCATCGCCGACCCAGGCCTTGCCCGAGCCTGAATCGAGGATATCAAGGATCTTCTTGGAATATGGGTTAAGGGCGGCCTCCGCACGATCGACCAGCCCTTTTCTGCCAAGCAGCTTCACGTCATCTTCACGAAGCCAGGTAATCAATTTGCAGTCAGTCCAGTAGGGGACAACGCGCCCGCCTTCAGGCCCGTCCTCTTCAAATCTTCCGGAAGCAAAGCGGCGCAAGTTGAAGAATTTACCGCTGGCGACACTGGTAGCGCCTGCGGCCTTCCACAGCAGCATATCCAGCCCGCTGAAGGCAACCAAGACACGGGTGCCTGCTTGTTCCAGGAGGTTGATCAGCTTCACCGCACCGGCCAGGGCATCGACGTCGGTGCGTTGGGTTCTCGGCTGAAGTTCATCGCACAGGACGAGATAGATGCGTGAAATGTGCGTGGATGTAAGGACAGAGGCGATTGCCTGTGGCTCCCCTTTTTTCGTCAGATCGGCGAGGCGCACAATGGCGGTCAGGAGTACGTCGAGACCGGCCTTCGCGGCTTGAGCCTGCGCTCTGTTTGCGCAATCAACGGTCCAGCGATAGTAGTTGCTATCGTAGACCTTGGGCCGGAATGCCGGTGTGCAGATCGCTGTTGCCCCGAGCTCAGACGCGGTTGAAGCGAGAACATTGGCTCGTTCCTCCCACCATGCTTGATTGCTGAGATCTATCGTATCGACATCCTCGGAAAAATGAGGCCAATGGGTAAGTTGGCCACGAGCCGTGCGGGGCTCGTAGAATTGGGGATCCAGGATGATCTCGAAGTCACCCGCCGGCCTCTTGCTCTTGAGCTGCTGCAGCTTTTGCAATACGTCGGCGGGCCCATCGTTAACCGGGCTCAAAATCATGCCAGCATAGCCGTGCAGGGGCTTCTCCCCGACAAGGTTCCAAGAATCGTGGCCCATCTGATGATAGACGCCCATCTATACCCCCTCCCTGAATGCTCTTATGAACTCCTCGGGGTTCCTGAAGCGCTGAACAGGCCAGGATGACAAAGCCTTCGTGAGAAACCCGAATCCCTTTTCTTCCAATAGATGCCGACTCCGCTTCGGCAGCGATTGACGGTTGGCAACCAACAGTACGGCATCGCGCGCATCTCGGTGAGGATCATCTAGAAACGCGTGGTGCCCGAGCAACAACTCGGAGAGCACCAGGGCCAACCCAAATTGATCGGTGCGCCAATCAATTGCATGTTTTTCATTCAGTAATTGCTCTGGAGCCGCATACATGGGCGTGCCGGGCCCCTGGGCCATAAAGTCTTGAGTAAGCGACGCGTCCCCGAGAATCCGAACGATGCCAAAATCGGTGAGTACCGGTTCGAGCGGATTGCGAAATAGGATATTGGCCGGCTTGATATCGCGATGCACGAAGCTTCGCTCGCACAGGTGGCTCAAGGCATCGGCCAATGTAACGCCGATATGGCGAATGGTACCTGTGCCGAGCGGCCCGCTACGGACCAAGTCAGCCAAGGTCCCATGCGGGAGATATTCCTCGACAATGACCCAGTACTCATTGCCGGCATGAGTGATTGCACTTGCCGCGATGATTTTCGCGATTGAGGGATGGGAGCACTCGCGGAGCGCCGAGATTTCCCTCTCAAATCGGGCGTTCAGGGTTCCAGAAACCGCTGCAACCTTGAGGGCAAACTGGCAGCCGTCCCGTTCGATCAAATAGGCTTGCTTGAACGCCCCGCTGCCTAAACTGCAAATTAATTTTGCATCAAGCTGCCTGCAAACTTCCGTGGTGATGTCCTGGTGCAATCGTTGTCCCGTGTCCGGCTGCTTCGTCAAAAAACAGGTGCGCCTTTCTATTCATCCAGGGCAGAAGCGGCTCTTCGTCCAGATCTGGCGCCTCGATAATTATGCTAACACGATTTTTTTCGACAGAACAAAGACCAACGCCATATTGCAAGAAAATGGCCTCGTGAACGCTCGCCCGCTCCGCGGCAGCAGTAGGCATGACAACGTAAGCCTTCCTGGCAAACGTGGTATTCCGATACGCCTGATGGGTGGCCCGTCGCCAGTCGGTCAGTTTGGCTTCAAACGCGACCAGATCACCGTGGCTGGTGCGGACCAGGACATCCGTGATACCAGTCCGATAGTCCCACTCGGTTGTGGTCTCAACCTCTCCCCAGGGCGACCCCCCCCCCTGCAGCAATATCACAAAGTCTCGAACCAAGTCAGCTTCCTTCGCGTACTGGCTGGTATAAGAAACAGGTGGCTTTTGACGTTGCATTGAGACCTCGGACAGCCCCGAAGAAAAGCGTTAACTTACAAGAAGTTAACAGCGTAACTTACGGATTTAATTTAAATTTCATATATCCATTTTAGCCCGGAACGCCCGTGGATTCAAGGATAGACAGGCCAGCAGACCCTTGGGTTCAAGGGTGCTTCGACAGCCCCGCCGCTAATCATTTAGCATGCAGCATTCCAAGATATTTCATACCATGCCTCATGGCCGATCTTCCCCGATTTCCACAACTGACTCCCGATGCCCGCTTGTGGCGGATCGACTGGTTCGGCGAGATTGGTTACCCAGGATCGGTTGGTAGATACGCCCAGCCTAGCATCCGGGCGGCCGTCTCCCCGCTCAAGGAATACCTGGAATTCTCTGCCTCTTCCGAGAGTCTTGAGACCGAAGTTTCGGAACAGCAAAACGTGTGGATGCCCATCAGCAGCCTGGGTATGCTGCGGATCGGCGATATCTGGCAGGACGGCAAATTACTGGCTCAGCCCGATTATTTCCGAGAGGTCTTCGAGAGCCTGCATATCGGGCCGGACACGATCAAGCTGGTTAAAGCCGGTCTGCCCATCGACGGCCATTACCTCCTCCCGTTCTCCGAACACCCCTGGCATCGCCAGCACACGGACGCCTACTGCATCGCGGCCAAGATTTCGGACGAGGTCACGCTAATCATCCCCGGTGCCGAAATGATCCGCTTTTATTTCGGGTCATGCAGCATCCTGCTCCACCGCCTGTTCACTGAGCCTTTCCGGCAGGAGCGGCTATTCCGGGAAAAGTACTACGACGACACGCGACGACATCTCCACTTGAAACTGGCCGACGGCATTCCCCGCTTTGCCGTCCCCGACATCGCCCGGATCGCAACCGACGCCCATGCCCGGCAAGCCGCAGCCGTTATCTACGCCCACTGCCTGAAATCGACTGCCCAGGGCGAAAAGGCCTATCCCTACACAAGCTTTCCATTCCGAGGGAAAACCACCTTGCACGCAGCCGGTATTTGGCTGCCGTTCGCCGGCCAGTCCAAACGGACTTTCCTCGCCTTTCAGTTGCGTTCCTGCAGCCACCCCTTCGCCTTCGCGTCGTTGACCTACGATCCCTGCCAGCGGGCGCCCTGGAAAAAAGACGTTCAGGGCGAAGATCGGGAGAGCGGAGGCAAGGAGCGCGCATACGGCAAGCGGAAGCCCCCGGAAAGCGTGCTTGATGACGCCGATCCCGGCGCTAAGAAAAAGCTACGCCATTTCCTCTTCGACGATTTGATGCGTTTCCCGGATCTTCAGCATAAGCCCATCCGCCCGCGGGAACTGGTAGCCGGCGATGCTCGGCAAGTGTTTATGAGCCATGTAGATGGCACGATTGAGAAAGTCTCGTTCGGCGATCCTGAAGGAGGCGGCAAGTCTCGTGCGGTCGATGCTTACCTAGGGCAGCCTGCAGCCCGGGTAGCCCCAACACAGGAAAAGCTGCCGGCATTTGTCACGGTCGGCATCGCCGAGGCCCGCTCGGCAGAAGAGCGTCGAAAG
>JBLNBI010000252.1:0-13131 GCA_050259815.1 Actinomycetota bacterium
TGTTCACCGAGATGATGGCGTCGATGGCGATGTCGAGGATGCCGAAGAAACGGGCCCGGGCCTCCGCCATCGCTTCCTCGGCCCGCTTGCGCGCGGTGATGTCGGTGGCGATCCCGCACACCGCGTAGATCCGGCCGTGGGCATCCCGGAGAGGGAATTTGACGGTCAGGTAGGTATGCACCCCCTCCAGCCCCGGGGCGGTCTCCTCCACTTGCAGCGACCTGCCCTCCGCCAGCACTTGCCGGTCGGCCCGGACGAAGCCATCGGCCAATTCGGCAGGGAAAATGTCGTAGTCGGTCTTGCCCCTGGCCGCTTCCCTCCCCACGTGGAAGGTTTCCTCGAAGAGCCGGTTGATCAGGATGTAGCGCCCGCCCGTGTCCTTCATGAAGATTGCCGCCGGAGCGTTGTCGATGATGGCATCAAGGCGTCCCTCGCTTTCCCGTAGGGCGTCGGCCAGGGCCGCCAGCTTGCGCGACTGCTCCTCCAACTGATGGCTGTAGGCGATGGCATGGGAGGTTTCCTCGACGATGCGCATCACCTCCTGGCTGCTCACCGGCGCCTGCTTCACCACGCTGTCGATCAGGATGCGCGCCGAGGGCGCGCCGACCGCACCGGCCAACAGCTTCTCGACCCGGCCCACCAGTTCCGCATCCGGGCCCAGAGCCCGCCAGTCGGCCAGGCCGCGCTCCCGGGCGAAGCCGGCCAGAGTCGTGTCGGCGTATTCCCGGCCGAGGAAGCGCGCCAGCAGCCCGTGCAATTCCAGGGCCGAGGCTTCCCTATCCTGGACATCTTCCCCGGGCCAGTCCGCCCCCAGGACATCGACGAAGCGGGCGGCATCCTTCTCTTCCGCGGGGGTCGGCGGCCTAGCCAGGGAAACCCCGATGTAGGCCACGGCATTGGCCAGGAGGCTCCAGAACAGGCCGTGGCTGATCCGGTCCATTCCTTCCAGTCCGAATAGGGCCAAGGGTTTCAGCCAAGCCAGCCCAAAGGCGCCCTCGCGGACCAGGTGAGTCGGCAGCCAGCCAACATTGACGAAGGCCGGCAGGAGAAGGGTATAGCCCCACCCCAGGAAACCCAGCGTCAGTCCCGCCAGGGCGCCGCGGCGGTTGCCCTGGCGCCAGAACATGCCTCCCAGCACCGCCGGGGCGAACTGGGCTACCGCCACGAAGGAGGTCAGCCCGATTTCCACCAGCCCATAGAGGCTGCCAACCAAGCGCAGATAGGCATAGGCCAGGGCCAGCAGCAACAGGGTCAGGCAACGGCGCAGGTACAGCACCAGCCGGCCGCCCTGCCTGGAGGAGAGGGTGCGGATCCAGCCCAGGCGCAGCAGTGCCGGCAGAAGCAGGTTGTTGCAGGCCATGATGCTCAGCGTCAGGGTTGTGACCACGGCATAGGCTATGGCGGCCGACAATCCGCCGATGAAGACCAGCAGGGCCAGCCACGGCGGGCCGAAGGCCATGGGCAGGGCGAGCACAAAGGTGTCAGGATGGACCGATCCGGGCGAAAAGCGCATCAGCCCGGCAAAGGCCGCCGGAATCACGAACAGGTTGATGGCCAGGAGGTAGAGGGGAAACAGCCACACCGCCCGATCGAGGTGGTGCTCGTCCCGGTTCTCGATGACGGCCATGTGGAATTGGGACGGCAGAAGGATCACCGCCAGGACCGACAGGAAGATCAGGCCGAACCAGCGGCCGTAGGGCAGGAATTCCCCGCCGATGGAGATGAGCTGCCTATACTGGGGCAGCTTCGCCGCCGCCTGGGCGAAGAGGTCGCCGGGGCCGTCGTACAGGGAAAAGGTGACGAACATCCCCACGGCGAGGAAGGCCGCCAGCTTGACCAGGGACTCGGCGGCGACCGCCGCCACCAGCCCGTCGTGGCGTTCGGAGGGGGACAGGTGGCGGGTGCCGAACAGGATGGCGAAGAAAGCCATCAGGAAGGCGGCATAAAATCCGGTGTCCCGAAGGATGGGCACGGAGGCCTGATCCGATGAGTGACCGCCCGTCAGCATCAGGAATGAGGCGGAAATGGCCTTCAACTGGAGGGCCAGGTAAGGCACCAGGCCGACCACCGCGACCAGGGCGAGGACCGCGCCCACCAGGGCGCTTCTGCCGTAGCGGCTTGCCGCCAAGTCGGCGATGGAGGTGATGTGATGGCGCCGCGCCGCGCGCACCATCTTGCGCAACACCACGACCCACAGCAGCACCGCCAGGGTCGCCCCCACTTCGGGGGTCAGGAAGACGACACCGCTTTGGGCAGCCTGTCCGGCGCTGCCGTAGAAGGTCCATGCCGTGGCATAGACGCACAGGGAAAGGGAATAGATATAGGCGTTGGCCGGCAGGCCGCGACCGCGCTCGCCCTGCCGGTCAACCCACCAGGCGAGGACGAAGAGGCTGCCGATATAGGCCAGGCAGGCGGCAATGGCGGTGGTTTCGCCGATCACCGTTCCCCGCCCCTCTCCCGGCGTCCGACGGCAAGGGCGGTCAAGGCAACGATGGCAGCCCAGGCGCCGTAGAGATAGGCATACAACAGTGGAATTCCGAAGACCACCGCATCCCGGCTGAAAAGCGAGATTACCGGGTAGTTCAGGGCAATGCCGGCCAGGGTGAACAGGGCGGCCAGGCGGGAATTCCGCAACGAGCGCTTGGACATGATGCCGGCCCGGAGGGTGGTGAATACGATATGGGGAATTTAGGCAGTGCCATCCCCTTTTTGTTGCATCCGGGGGGCAAAGCCCGGCACTCGCAGCGAGAGGGCTACAAGCGCCGCATGTTCGGTCCTGGCACCCCCTAAAAGGAGCTTATGAATCAGGGACGGTAGGGCGAGAATGAACTGAAGGCGCCTGAGTCGAAGAGCTATGAGAACCTTGGTTTCAGCTTCCATTTCCAACTCCATGGCTGTCACCCATCTGCTGCTGGCAGTAGATGCCCTTGAGTATGCCCAAGCTGTTGCTGATAGCTTCAAGCAAGTATCGGAGGCAGTTTCGGTGCGCTGGACTAATTCTGCTCAGGAATGTCTGGATACCCTCCGGGTGCATAAAGAAGAAGGTGGCGTGCCCCCCCCCGGACCTCCTGATCCTTGGCCTGGAGAAATCAGACCGCTCAAGCTTGGATATCCTGAAGGCTATCCGTGAAGACGGGGGGTTGAGGAAATTACCTGTTGTTATTGTGTCTTGGAGTGACGACGAGGCTCTCATCCGATCCTTTTATGAGCATCGGTGCAATACCTACGTTCAAAGCTGCGAGGACCAAGTTGAGATGTTGAGGAAGGTGAGGACGGTTTGCGACTACTGGTTAACGGTAGCTACCTTGCCGTCCAAGGCCCTAGGGTTATAGAAAGTCTTCCGAAAACTTGTTTACGAGAAGGGCACATAGACCCATTTCTGACCCATTTCTGCATTCCTTCTGTCCAAGCCTCTCATAGGCATGACTTCCGATGAGTCAGTTATGGATAAGAATTTCTTCGCACAATGCGAGCGGGAGCAACTCCATCTCTCTGGCGCCGTCCAGGCCCACGGCACACTATTGATGGTGGATAGCCATGGTCGGATCAGCCATGCGGCGAGCAATGTAGCTGATTTTCTCGGCGCCCCTCCTGCACACTGGGTCGGACAGCCGCTGCCGGCAGAATTGGCTCCCTTGGTGGCTGATCTAGCTTCGGGCCCCGGGAGCCGCAAGAACTGGGTAGGGGCCGTGGACAGGGGAGCGGGCCTCCTCGATGTGGTGGTAAGCCGGGGGGAGGCAAGGAAAGTAGCGATCGAGCTGACCCCCCACCAGGCGGATTCCACCGGTGGAATTGCGCCGGACCGTATTCGGCCATCGCCCCCCCTGCGTAGCGATGAAGCGCTGGCCGCCGCCAGGGAGGCGCTTACCGAGCGTATTGCCGGACTTACCGGCTTCCAGCGGGTGATGTATTACGCCTTTCGCGAGGATGGCGACGGAGAGGTAATTGCCGAAACTCGCCGTGACGAGGCATACGGCAGTTACCTCGGGCTGCGCTTTCCCGCCAGTGATATTCCCGAAATTGCTCGCAGGCTTTATCTGAAGAACCCCTGGCGCCTAATCCCCGACGCTCAGGCCGAACCGGTGGCCCTCAAAGGGAGGGATGCCCATACGCCGGATTTGACTTGGTCCGACCTACGGAGCGTTTCGCTGGTACACCGGGTGTATCTCGCCAACATGGGGGTGCGGGCGTCCCTCTCCTTTCCTGTCGTAATTGACGGCGCCCTAGCCGCGCTTATCGCAGCCCACCACCGAGAAGTCAGGCAAGTTCCCCTGGCGGTGCTCGAACACGCCGAAGCCCTGGTTCGCGCCCATGCCTTGGCCGTTTCGGCCTACCAGTCGGCACAGTATTCGCGCCTGGTTTCAAGGCTCTCGCGGCGGTTCGAGGATATCCAGGCTCTCATTCGGCCCCATGGCCGGCTGATTTCCTCCTGGCCGCAATTCGCCTCCTGGTTGATGGGGGAATTCTTGGCCGACGGCGCCACTCTGTGCATTGATGAAACAAGCCTGGGGGCCGGCCATAGCTTTGAACCGGCGGCTCTGTCGGCATCTGATGCCTGGTTCCGCAAGAAGCATGGGGATTTGGTATGGGCCAGTGACAACCTGTCCCACCAAGTGCCCGACTATCCCCAGTCCGAGATTGCCGGAGCATTGGCCCTCCAGGTTGTTTCGGGTGATGGATCAAGCTTGCGTCTTTATCTGACCCGAACCGAGTACATCCATAAGGTAGCCTGGGGCGGCAATCCGGAAAAGCCGGTGGAAATCCACAACGGCATCCTCAATATCGCGCCCCGGCGCTCCTTCGAGAAGTGGGTGGAAAAACGTCGTGGCTACAGCCGCAGTTGGGACAACCAAGCCTGTCTTCTGGCCCTCTCGCTGGCTGAGTTGCTGCATCGCGAATTCCATTCTTGAGCATGCACTCCGATAAGGGAACGGAAGTGTCTGAGCAATATGTTGGGCCAGCAATGAATGGGGATTTACACACCCGGTTAAGGGAAGCGACCAAGGCGTTGCACCACGACATCGATCATCACCCCTTGCTGGTGCCCCTGGTAGGAGGCGACCTGCAGCGCGTCCAGTACGGACATGCCCTGGTAGCGCTTCATGGCATCTACGCCGCTTTGGAGGAAGCAGTATCCGATACGGCCGTAAATGCCGGATTCGATTATGTCGAACGACGCAAGCTACCGGCCATTGAGGCCGACCTTCGCGAGTTGGGCCTCGATGTCCGACCGTGCAAGATAGTAGTGTCGCCTCCTAGTGATATTGCAGCGCTGATCGGCATGCTCTATCCCATTGAAGGCTCGACCTTGGGGGCTCAAGTGATTTGCCGGCATCTCGCCAAAAAATCTCCCGGTATATTGCCTCTGCGCCATTTCACAGGCTATGGCGAAGCAACTTGGACTCGTTGGCAGCTCTTCTGGGACTTCGCTAAGCGGGTTTGCCCTGCCGAGGCCGCTGATGACGCATGTTCGGCTGCCGTCTTGACCTTCCTGGCCATAAAGCAGCATCTGGACGATGTTCACAACGAACTGGTCGCAACTCGGCCATCGTTAGAATTCAAGACTGGCTTTAACGAAAAGCAACCTATGGACCGGGCGGAAGGAGTGCACCGCTCCGGGTTTAACAGACGCCTATGACTGCTAGCTGTGCCAGGAGTACGAACCGATAGGGAGACTCGTTAAATGTCCGGCTCCTATTCATCAGCAGACATATGCAAATGGCAAATAGAATTTCCGCTTCGGGTCGTGGCTGTCCGTCACCCCTCAAGAGAGCGTGACCGCTTCCGGGGTCGAGCGGCCGTCCAACCGCCAGACGACTGAGAATCGGTTGTCGATAGCCGGAGCCGAGATCATGGAAGGCAAGGGGCCCGCCCCCCGCCACGACGGTGCCGTGCGTGTTATGCAGGCGCTGGAATCCTACGGGAAATACTTCCAGCATCCCAACTGGAAAGCCGCCCGCGCCGAGCGCAGACAGCATCCGGAGCAGCGATGAGCGAGCTGGTCATCAACTCTGTCTATGCGGTTGAACTCGGCAGTGGCGAACTGCGCTACTGGCAGTATCTCGGCCCGGATAGCCGACGACTGATCTGGTGGCTCGATACCGAAACGAAGCAGGAATTCAACGAGGCAAGCCTTGCGTACCCATGGTCGATCAAGGGGCGGCATCCCCCTGGAAGCGACCCAGGATGTGCCTTGCCATGCCCAGGGCCAGTTCATGCTCCCCCATGAAGACTTGGCCAAGCTGCTCCCGGCGCAGCAGTTCCGCCTCCTCGTCGTTGTGGGTGCGCAGCACGGCCTCGATCTTCGGGTTGAGGGTGCGGGCGATATCCAGCATCTTGCGCACGTGCAGGGTTTCCGGCGTTGCAATCACCAGCATGCCGGCCCGGGCGATGTGGGCCTGGATCAGGACGGCCGGGTCGGCCGCATTGCCGGTGACGGCCGGCACCTGGCGGCTGCGTAACTGCTCGACCAGTTCCCGGTTCTGTTCGGCCACGACATAGGGGATGCCCCGTTCGGTCAGTATCTGCGCAATCCGTTGTCCGACCCTTCCATAGCCGACCAGCACCACATGTCCGGTCAGCAGGGACTGGTCCGTCGTCATCGGCAGTTCGGCCAGGGGGTCCTGGCGTTGCTCCAGGCGCCGGGCCAGTTCGGAACGGGAGCGAATCCAGGACTGGACGGGCTGGATGGCGGCGAAGAACGCCGAATTCAGGGCAATGGAAATCAAGGCGCCGGCCAGGATAAGGCTTTGCCCCTCCGGCGATAGCAGGCCGAGGCTGACCCCGAGGCCGGCGAGAATGAAGGAGAACTCGCCAATCTGCGCCAGGCTCGCGCCGACGGTGAGGGCGGTATTGAGGGGATAGCGGAAGGCCAGCACCAGGGCGATGGCGGCCAGGGTCTTGCCGACCATGATGATGGCGACCACCGCCAGGAGCTTCAGCGGTTCCTGGAGCACGACCTGGGGGTCGAAGAGCATGCCGACGGAAACGAAGAAGAGCACCGAGAAGGCATCCCGCAGGGGCAGGGACTCGTCGGCGGCCCGATGGCTGAACTCGGACTCCCGCATCATCATCCCGGCAAAGAAGGCCCCCAGGGCAAAGGAGACATCGAAGAGCTTGGCCGAACCGTAGGCGACGCCAACCGCCGTGGCAATGACGCACAGGGTGAAAAGCTCCCGGGAACCGGTACGGGCCACCAGCCACAGGAGCTTGGGAAACACCCGCCGCCCGACCACGAGCATCAGGGCGATGAAGGCGATGACCTTGCCCAGCGTGATGGCCAGGGCGAGCGCCAGCCCTTGGTCGCCTTGTCCATGGGCCGGGTCGAGACTGCCGCCCAACAGCCCCGCCACCGGCGGAAGCAGGACCAGGACCAGCACCATCACCAAGTCTTCCACCACCAGCCAGCCCACCGCGATTCGCCCGTTGATGGAGTCGAGCACGCCCCTGTCTTCAAGGGCCCTCAGCAGGACGACCGTGCTCGCTACCGACAGGGCCAGGCCGAACATCAGTGCGGCACCGACATTCCAGCCCCAGCTCAGGGCGGTGCCGGCGCCCAAGGCGGTGGCCACCAGGATCTGGACGACGGCGCCCGGGACGGCGATCTTCCGCACCGTGAGGAGATCCTCGACGGAAAAGTGCAGGCCGACCCCGAACATCAACAGCATGATGCCGATTTCGGCCAGCTGGCCGGCGAGGTTCATGTCGGCGACAAAACCGGGCGTGGCAGGCCCGATCAGTATGCCGGCCAGCAGGTAGCCGACCAGCGGGGGCATGCGCAGCCGTGAAGTGACATAGCCGAGGATCATGGCCAATCCTAGGCCTGCGGCGATGGTCGTGATGAGACTGATGTTGTGGGGCATGGAAGCTATCTTGTTTTGACGAGGTACGTGCTGAATAACGCCGTCAGTTTACCGTCAGATTCGACGGTGAAACATGCTCGCGGCGATGAGGCCGGAGTTCAAGGGCGGCAACTACGGTACCGAGGTCTGTGTCCGGCGGTAAGCTCAGTCGGTAGGTTTGACGGCGGCCACCGGGCGGCGCAGGACGAAGGCGAGCTTCTCCAGCAGATACGTTTCCGCACCCCGGGGCCGGCCCGCCAGGTTCCACAGGGCCAGCAGCGCCAGGGCATAGACGGCGGCGCCGGTAGCAATTCGGGTCCCGATGGCCGCCAGCAGGGGCCAGCCCTCCAGGGCAAGGAGCGAGAGCAGATAGGCCATTGCCCCCGCCGCCACGAAGGGGCGCCAGACCACCGCCAGCATTTCCCTGGCCCGCAGGGTGGGCACTTCCCGCAGCACCAGGATCACGAAGGCCAGGGTGTAGAGCACGGACACCGCCAGCCGCCACTGGGCAAGTTGGAGGGCTTGGGCGTCGGCCAGGAAGGTGATGGCCCCCAGGCCAAGGACCAGGATCTGGGTCCAAATGGCGATAGCCATGATGCGTACCCGGCCCAGGGTCAGAAGCAGGTAGCTGGCTCCGTGGGAAAAGGCGTTGAGGCCATAGACCAGGGCCAGCACCTGGACGAAGGGCACGGCGCTCATCCAGTGTTCGCCCAGGAGCAGGGCCACGGCGTCGTGGGCGATGGAGGCCAGTCCGACGGCGGCGGGGATGGCGATCATGGCCTGTACCGCCAGGGCGAGCAGGTAGGCGTATTGCAGCTCCGCCGGGCGTTCCCGGACCTTCACGAAGGCCGGGAAGAGCACCCGCCCGATGGGCATCAGCAACTCGCTGGTGGGCATGACGGAAATCTCGTCCGCCAGGCTGTAGGCACCGACGGCGGCGGCATCGGCCCGGTGGCCTACCAGAAATTTGTCCAGGCGCATGGCGAAATATTCGCCGCTGTTGAGGAGCAGCATCCACTGGGAAAAGGACCAGAACTGGCGGAGCCGGCTGAGGGTGAAGCGGGGCCGGAAGGGATGCATGGCATAGCTGATCGCCACGCCGCCGATGCGCCCGGCCAGGGCGCCCAGGGGCAAAGCCCAGTAGCTCTCCAGGGTGAGGGCGAAGACGAGGGTGGCGGCGAAGCCCGTGAAGCGCCGCAGGAAGAAGAACTGGAAATCCTTGCGGAACAGCATCTCCTTCTGGAAATTCACCACCCCGATATTCTCGAAACCCGACACCAGGATGCCCAGGGCCATGAGCTGGAGCACCGGGGCCACCCGGCCGTCGTGGTAGAAATCCGCCGCCAGGGGCGAGGTGACGGCGATGAGGGTGGATACCAGCAGGCATTGCAGCACCCGCAGGGACCAGCCATTGCTGAAGTCTTCGTCGTCGCAATCCTTTTTCTGGACGAGCAGGGGGATGACCCCGAGGTCGAGGAGTACGTCGATCAGTCCCACCACCACCGAGGCCATGGCGACGATGCCGAAGTCGGCCGGCATGAGCAGCCGGGCCAGGACGAGGGTGCTGGTAATGCCCAGCAGCCGGTCGATCCAGCGCATGGAGACGACCAGCAGGGCGCTAGTGAACAGGTTTCCCAAGATCGCAGGGGGCAGCAGCAAAACCAGGGGCCGCGATGGGGCAGCGGGAGACGATCACCTCGTCGTACCAGGTGGAGGCCTTCTCGGTTTCTTCGGTGGGGTCCTTGAAGGTCATGTAGGAGAGCAGCCAGAGCTTGCCGTACCGGGCCTGGGGATGGCCGTTGTTGGGGCTCCAGCCGTTCTGGTAGGAGGATTTCTGCATGGGGTCGCCCCCCAGGTAGTACTGCCCCCGGGGCACCACGACCCCGGTCTGCCGGTGGAGGAGCTGGAAATCCTCGCCGGCGTAGGCGGCGTAAAGCTCGTAGGTGGAATCGACGTAGCCGGGCTGTTCCCGATTGGATACGGAACTGATCGCCCGCCCCTCGGGGCCCAGCCTCATGTGGACCAGATAGGTAATCCATTCGTCGGGGCGATAGGTAAAGCAGCCCGACTGGTCCAGGCGCCGGGGCGGATGGAAGATGCAGTTGTGCTCGCCCCGGGGGCCGAGGCGCATGTTCTGGCGGGTGACCACCTTGCTGCCCCGGGCTTCGCCCTGGTAGCTGCCCGGCGACAGGACCTCCTCGAAACCCAGGTAGCGGCGGCACTCGATGTAGCCGCTCGGAAAGGCGGGGCCGTTGTCCGGGTCGGAGCTGACGATGACCAGCTCGGCCTCGCTGCAGGCATTGGCGGGGGAAGCCTTGCGGCTGTCCGACCTGGGCATGTCGCCCTGGGCGATGATGACGTGCTTGAAGTAGGTGGTGCCGCCCCCCTGGGCCCGGTAGCCCTGGTAATAGCGCTCGTCCATGCGTTGGCGCCAGGAGACCCAGAATTCGCTGTCGGCCCCGAACTGGTGGGTGGCGTAGTCGCCGAAGGGGATGACCACGTTGCCGCCGCCGTCCTCGCCGGTGCGGGGCAAGATGTCGAACCGCAGGGAGCCTTTGCCGGAGGTGCGTACCTTCGAATCCCAGGCGTTGTTCCGGCAGCCGGCCAGGGCGCCGTCCACGCGGACCTGGTAGTCCGGATTGCAGTTGTCCCGGTCGAAGTTGTAACGCGCCCATTCCCGGATGTCGTCGAAGCCCACCGCCACCACCACCCCTGGGGCATGGGAGCGGCGTAGCCAGTCTGCATCGGCGTCCTTCTCCGCAGAGCGGCCGCCGGCGAAGGCGTGCAGGCTGGCGAAGGCGAGGAGGGCGGCAAGGCCCAGCCGTGCAGGCTTCGTCTTCCTGGCACTCCCCCTTGCGTCCATCCAGGCCTCCCGTCGATCAAGTCCCCGGTCAGACCCGGATATGCATCCTGGGTTCCGGCGCCGAGGCGCGGCTTGGGAGCGGGTTCCACGGGTTTCGGGCCGGGGGAAAGCCCGTACCGGCCTATTCATTTCAAATACAGTCTCCCGGGCGTCTTTGTACGGCGCGGCCCCACTTCGCGGGACCTATAGCGGCGGCTAAGGTGGAAGACCGACGACTTCAACCCCGGTGATCACCGCGATACTGGAGAGTGCCGTGGCCTTTCAATCCCTAGCCAGTGGCGGCAGCCGCTTACCGCTTGGACGGGCGTGCCCGAGCTCATGCCTGCATCGCCTGGACAGGCAAGCGGCCCTGCGATTCGTCCAGGAACGCCGGACGCTGTTCGACCTGGCCGCCCGGGACAATCCCTTCTCCGGCAGCGCCTGGATACTCCATTTCATCCGGCACGTGGCGAAGGACGACTGGACCTTCGTGGTGCCCGCCAGTGGAGGCGATGGCGAAAACGTCATGCTGCTGTACTCCGACGGGCAGGCCCCTTACCGATGCCTGTCCCTGGCCAATTACTACGCCTCCCTCTATTCGCCCCTGGTCGGTTCGGTGGGGGATCGCCGTTTCGCCATCGATACCCTGGTGGACCAGTTGGTGGCCCAACATGCTCCCTGCGCCACGGTGCAGCTCGCCCCCCTGGACCGGGATGCCCCGGAAACAGCCGCCCTGGAACGGGCCTTCGCCCGGCATGGCTGGTACGTGAAGCGCTATTTCTGCTTCGGGAACTGGTACCTGCGCTGTCCCGGCTTGTCCTTCGCCGACTACATGGCCGGC
This sequence comes from Actinomycetota bacterium, assembly GCA_050259815.1. GTDB lineage: Bacteria > Pseudomonadota > Gammaproteobacteria > Burkholderiales > Rhodocyclaceae > JAGTRP01. The sequence goes on from JBLNBI010000252.1 coordinate 11,525, forward strand.
CGGGATTCCCAGCTTCGCCATACCTGGTCGCGCAAGGCGAAGAAATTCCGGGGCAGCGGGGTCGAGGCCCGCCTGGAGATCGTCACGGACAGTGCCGGGGTGGAGGCGGCCATGGATGCCTACGAGCAGGTCTACGCCCGCAGCTGGAAGGAACCGGAAAACTATCCGGGATTCGTCCGGGACTGGGCCCGCATCTGCGCCCGCAACGGCTGGCTGCGCCTGGGCCTGGCCTGGGTGGGAGAGGTGCCGGTGGCCGCCCAGTTCTGGTTCACCCTCCATGGCCGGGCCAACATCTTCAAGCTCGCCTACGACGAGGGCCATTCCCGGCTCTCCGCCGGAACGGTGCTGACGGCCCATATGTTCCGGCATGCCCTGGACGAAGACCGGGTGGCGGAGATCGACTACCTGACCGGGGACGATCCCTACAAGCGCGACTGGATGAACGAGCGGCGGGAACGCATCGGGCTGGTGGCCTGCAATCCCCGCTCCCTGCGCGGCCTCGTGCTTGCCGCCGGGGAATTGGCCGGGGAACTCTCCCGCCCACTGCGCCGGTTCATCCGGCCCCTGGGCCACCCGGTCACGGTGACCCGGCCATGAGTGCCCATCCCATTTTGCCGACAGGAGGTTGTGTGGATAGCAGAGAGGAAGTCCTTGAAATTCTCGACGAGGTCCTGGGCCTCGATGGCCGGGCCCGGACGTTCGGCGATGATGTTCCCCTGCTGGGGGCCCTTCCCGAACTGGACTCCATGGCGGTGGTGGCCGTCATCAACCTGTTGGAAGAACGCTTCGGCTTCACCGTGGACGACGACGAGATCGACGGCAGCACCTTTGCCACCGTCGGCAGCCTGTGCCGGTTCGTCCAGGACAAGGCCGAGGCCTGAATTCCATGGCGATCGAGGCCTTCTATCTTCCGGCCGCCGGGGGGCAGCGCTTCTGTCTCTACCACCGGCCGGACAGTGACCGGAGGGAGAAGGGCGCGCTGCTCTTCGTCCATCCCTTTGCCGAGGAAATGAACAAGTCCCGGCGCATGACCGCATTGCAGGCCAGGGCCCTGGCGGCTGCCGGGTACTGCGTCCTGCAGATGGATCTGGCGGGCTGCGGTGACAGCTCCGGGAGCCTGGACCTGGCTGCCTGGGACTACTGGGTGGATGACGTGGAGCTGGGCTGCCGGTGGCTGAAACGGCGCTCCGGTGCGCCGCTCTGGCTGTGGGGCTTGCGGACCGGATGCCTGGTGGCTGCCGCTGCCGCCCGTCGGCTGGACGAGGCCGCCAATTTCCTGTTCTGGCAGCCGACGGTGTCGGGCAAGATCTATCTCCAGCAGTTCCTGCGTCTCAAGATGGCCGGTGCCCTGGCGGACGGGGGACCCAAGGGGGTGACCCAGATGCTCCGGCATCGACTGGCGGCGGGGGAGGAGGTCGAGGTGGCGGGCTACGTCTTCTCGGCCGCCCTGGCCGATGGCCTGGAAGCGGCCGAACTGGCGCCGCCGGACCGGCCGGGACGGGTGGAGTGGCTGGAGCTCGCTTCCCAGGCGGAGGGCAGCCTCGCCCCCGTCTCCCAGAAATGCCTCGCCGCCTGGAAGGCGGCCGGACATGGCGCCCGGGGGCGGA
>JBLNBI010000253.1:0-5473 GCA_050259815.1 Actinomycetota bacterium
GCCAGGTGGAATGCACCATCAATGGCTTGGGCGAGCGGGCCGGCAACGCCTCCCTGGAAGAGGTGGTCATGGCGGTGCGCACCCGGGCGGACGTCTTCCCGGTGGAAAGCGGCATCGATACCACCCAGATCGTGCCCGCCTCCAAGCTGGTTTCCCAGATCACCGGCTACCCGGTCCAGCCCAACAAGGCCATCGTCGGCGCCAATGCCTTCGCCCACGAATCGGGCATCCACCAGGACGGCGTCCTCAAGCACCGGGAAACCTATGAAATCATGCGGGCCCAGGATGTAGGCTGGACCCAGAACAAGCTGGTCCTCGGCAAGCACAGCGGCCGCAATGCCTTCAAGACCCGGCTCCAGGAACTTGGCATCGAGCTGGAGGGAGACGAGGCCCTCAATGCCGCCTTCGCCCGCTTCAAGGAACTGGCCGACAAGAAACACGAGATTTTCGACGAAGATCTGCATGCCCTGGTGTCCGATGAAGTGGTGACCCCGGACCAGGAGCATTACAAGCTGGTCTACTCCCACGTCTGTTCCGAGACCGGCGAGATGCCCAAGGCCAACGTCACCCTGACGGTCGGTGGCGTCGAGAAGAAGGGCGAAGCCGAGGGCGGCGGTCCCGTCGATGCCTGCTTCAAGGCAATCGAGAGCGTCGTCGGCAGTGGCGCCGAACTGCTGCTCTACTCGGTGAATGCCATCACGACCGGGACCGATGCCCAGGGGGAAGTGACCACCCGGCTGTCCAAGGGCGGGCGCATCGTCAATGGCAACGGGGCCGATACGGATATCGTCATCGCTTCCGCCAAGTCCTACCTGAATGCCCTGAACAAGCTGCATTCCAGCCTGGACAAGGTCAAGGCCCAGGGCGACGTCTGATCGACTTCCCGGAATGAAAAAGGGCCGCCGTCAGGCGGCCTTTTGCTTTGAGGGGCGGGTGATGCGGGCGTAGGCGACGACCGTAGCGAAAAGCACCGTGGCAAGGATGGTTTCCACAACGGCAAGCATCTGGGACAGGCCATGGTCGCTGGTGGCGCGCACCAGGCCTTCCGCGACATAAAGCAGGATGAACAGGGAGGTCCACTGATAGGTGTAGCGCTTGCCCCGCAAGATGCCGAATAGGGGGGCGAGCAGAAGTATTGCCTTGATGGCCAGCCAGGAACCGCCTGGGCGCAGGGGGGCTAGCCAGAGTTCCCAGGACAGGCAGAGGAAGATGAGGGCGATGAGGCTGCCGGTGGCAAGCCATTGCAGGCGGTGGGGCGTCATGGTCGGCTATTATACGGCCCCATGCGATCCCCCTCCCGATCCGACGCCGGCGTCATCAGGACCATCATCCAGCGTTTCCGCACGGAAAACATGGCTCAGACCGCCTCGGCCCTGGCTTTCACCACCCTGCTGGCCCTGGTGCCCCTGATCACCCTGGTCGTTTCCGTCGCCGACTCGATCCCGTTCTTCGACAGCCTCATCAAGCGCCTGGATACGCTCCTGGTCGAAACCCTGCTGCCTACCGGCGCGGGCAAGGTCATTGCCGGCCATGTGGCCCAGTTTTCCCAGAAGGCCCGCAAGCTGACCGTCCCGGGGATCGCCATGCTGGGGCTGACCGCCTTCCTGCTCATGCATACCATCGAGCGTGCCTTCAATCACCTGTGGCACGTAAAGCCGAGGCCTCTGCTGGCCCGCCTGAAGCTCTACGCTTTCGTGATGGCGGTGTGGCCATTCATGCTGGGGGCACTGGCCGGTGTGATTTCCTATGCGGTAACGGTATCCCTGGGCTTCGTCCAGGAGTCCAGCTGGATTCGTCCGGTGATCCTGAAGGCCGTGTCCATGGTCCTGCTGGGGTTGTTTTTCGCCTTCCTCTATTACGCCGTCCCCAATGTCAAAGTAGGGCGGACGGCGGCGCTAGTGGGGGGCGGGTTTGCGAGCCTCGTGTTCGCCGGGATGCAGAAGGGCTTCGAGCTTTACCTGGGCAGCTTCGGAACCTTCAAGAGCGTCTACGGCGCCTTTGCCGCCGTGCCGATCTTCCTGGTGTGGCTCCACCTGTCGTGGGCGGTGGTGCTGATCGGCGGCTTGATCGCCGCTACGGCCTTTCGTCCGGCTCGACGCTGAATACTTCCACGCAGGACGTGCGCTCGTCCAGATAGGTGGCGCGCAGTTCGAGCACCGCGACATTTTCCTGCTGGGTGACGACGATGAATCTCTCTTCGTCCTTATCCACCGTGCCAGTGGGCACCACCAGCGCCTGGGACGGGCGCAGGGGCGGCGCCTTCGGCAGAAGCAGGGCGGAGGCGCGGCCCTTGGTTTTGCGGTGCGGCAGGGCAAGGGTGGCGGGAATGCCCTTTGTCGACAATACCTGCAAGCCGAGCTCGATGTGTTCCGGATTCTCCGAAAGGGCCCAGCGCACCATGCAGATCTGCCAGGCGTATTCTCCCGGCAATTCCTTGCGGCGGGGGTGGAGGGCGACGATGTCGCCGATGCGTAGATGCTCGGTGGCTCCCGCAACATGCATCATGGCGTAGCCGTCCGGACTCTCATTGGTAATCATCCACTCGCTGGTGGCGGGTGCAATGGGGGTCGGGGTGTTCAGGATTTCCAGCAATTGATCGAAGCCAGCACACAGGTCGGCCCGGTAGGACTGGCGTCGACGGGGGAAGCGGCGCTTGGCTGGGCGTCCCCAGAAACCGCCGAGGCGCTTCAGTACGCCGCGGCCGGCCAGCGTGCCGGCGAAATCGGGGAGTCCCAGTTCCGCCGGCGAGCGGCCCGACTCCAGGGCGGTCAGATGCTTTTCAGCCCGATGGGCGATGGAGTCACATGTGAAATACAGCACCGAGGTGTCTGGCGGAGGCGGGCGTCTGTTAAGAGCATTGGGTGGTGCATCCCGTTCCGGGTCGACCCAGAATACGCCCCGGCGGCTGCTCGGCGTTTCAGCCGACAGGTTCACCCCGTCGGCGCAGTGTTCGATGTATCGCCCGATGAACTCAAGCTCCAGGGAGGTAAAGGAGGCTGGCTGCACGACTGAAAGAAGCAGGCTGCAGACGTAGATGTGCTCGATAGGGCTCCCGCCCTGGGAGGGAGCGAGTTTTTCGACGCCAAGCCCACGGGCGATCCGGAAGGATGTGTGGAGCAGTTGCCAGATGCCCGGGGTAGTGGGAGCGGCAACCAGGTGGCTAATGGACAGGTGCCATGACAGGCACTGGGTCGCTGGGCGGAGGCGGTCAAGGGGCGGCCCTGCGATGTCCGTCGAAAAGGGGGCGGTGAAAGTCTCGAGGTACTCCTGGGCCAGGATCTCAAGGGAATCCTGGATGGCGCGGACCAATTGCCGCGTGCGGCGGGAAACCGGCAGGGTGACTTCGTGGAGTGCCGGGAACTGGGCGGTCGTTATCTTGGCCGCGTGGCCGTAAAGCAAGTCGAGGAGCTTTACCTTCTGCTCGCCCGGTAGCAGTGTGCCCCTCAGGGTGGCGAGCCGGCGTTGCAATCCCGATACATCTTCCTGGCTGCTGCGGCCAGGAGCAAGCGCCAGCCACTCCAGGATGGACTTGACGTTCTGCTCGCTATTTTCCGGTATTGATTCGTTGGACATGGGCTGTATCGCTTTGTCCGGCGAGGATACCCAATAATCGGGTTTTTCTCCATGGCGGACTCGCAGGTCCTTTCCCCGTGCGGCAAATGCGGGATTGGTCAGCTAGTCGTACCATTCAAGTGGCTTGTTTTTCCGATATAAATAGACCATAATTCAGCCCTTTTTCTAGCACGGAAAGAATTGCGATGGTTGTTATTCGTCTCGCCCGCGGTGGCGCCAAGAAGCGTCCCTTCTACAACATGGTCGTGACCGATTCCCGTAATCGCCGCGATGGCCGTTTCGTTGAGCGCATCGGCTTCTACAATCCGGTTGCCGCCGAATCCGAGGAAGGCCTGCGCGTCGCCATGGATCGCCTGACCTACTGGCAACAGCAAGGCGCCCAGCTGTCCCCGACCGCTGCCCGCCTGGTCAAGCAGTACGCCGCCAAGCAGGCTGCCTAAGCAGTATTCGAGCCTTGACCGGTAGCGATATCGTCGTATTGGGGCGGATTGCCGAGCCCTACGGCATTCGAGGCTGGGTCAGGCTGCATGCCTTCGGTGACGATCCCATGGCCTGGGCGGAAATGCCAGTCTGGTGGATCGGCCGTGAGGGCGAAGGATGGCGCGAAACCAAGCTGAAAGGCTTTCGCGTCCATGGCGACGGTCTGGTGGCCCTGTTCGAGGGTGTCGCCGACCGTAATGCCGCCGAGGCCCTGAAAGGCATGCTGGTGGGAGCGCCGCGCACTGCGTTGCCGACCACCGACGATGATGAGTATTACTGGGCCGACCTGGTCGGCCTGGAAGTGGTGAATACCGCCGGCGAGTCCCTTGGTCGGGTCGAAAGCCTGATTGAGACTGGTGCGAACGACGTCTTGAGCGTCGTCGCCGAGGGCGGCAGGAAGCGCCTTCTGCCCTTCGTGGCAGCGGTGGTGCTGGCGGTGGAGAAGGATGCGGGCCGTATCCGGGTGGAGTGGGGTAGCGACTGGTGATCCAGTTCGACTGCGTCACCATTTTTCCGGAGATGTTCGCAGCGGTAACCCAGTGCGGTATTACACGCCGGGCTCTGGAGGATGGACGCTGGGGGTGGCACGGATGGAATCCCCGGGATTTCGCCGAAAACGCCTGGCGAACCGTGGATGACCGGCCCTACGGGGGCGGACCTGGCATGGTGATGCAGCCGGGGCCCCTGGAAAAAGCCATCGCTGCCGCCAAGCAGCGGCAGCAGGAAGCCGGGGCGGTTCGGAGCCGGGTGATTTACCTGTCTCCCCAGGGCAGGCCTCTCACCCACGAACGGGTGATGGAGCTGGCCACCGGCGATGAAGGCTTGGTTCTTCTCTGCGGCCGCTATGAAGGTGTCGACGAGCGCTTGATCGAACGCTGCGTCGATGAGGAAGTTTCGATCGGAGATTTCGTGCTCTCCGGTGGTGAGTTGCCGGCCATGGTGTTGATCGACGCCATTGTCCGGCAGTTGCCGGGAGTGCTGAACGACGCCGCTTCGGCGGTGGAAGATTCGTTTGTGGCGGGCCTGCTGGATTGCCCCCACTACACGCGGCCTGAAGTGTACGAGGGCCAGGGGGTGCCGGAAGTGTTGTTGTCCGGCAACCACGAAAGAATTCGCCGCTGGCGGCTGAAACAGTCGCTGGCGCGGACCCGGAAGCGCCGTCCGGATTTGCTGGCGCACCGCGCGTTGAGCGCGGAGGAAGCGCAACTCCTAGCCGAGCTTGATCGCGAGGGAGAGGAGCAATGCGGTGAGTAATATTTTGAAATTCAAGGATCTCACATGAACCTGATTCAGCAACTCGAGCAAGAAGAAATCGCCCGCCTGGGCAAGACCATCCCTGAATTCGCCCCCGGCGACACCGTCGTCGTCCAGGTGAAGGTCAAGGAAGGCAACCGCGAGCGTCTGCAGGCTTACGAAGGCG
>JBLNBI010000254.1:0-4347 GCA_050259815.1 Actinomycetota bacterium
GAAGAAGTTCAAACTGCCTGTCAACCCCTTCGTCACTGCCTTCCTGCCGCTTCCCCCTTCGCACCCCCCGGCCCATCGGCCCGGCGCCGCGAAAGAGGTGCGCATTATATAGATGCAGAAAGCAACGTCAAGCAGTTTTTCGTCGTTAGCTAAAAGAGTATCCAGGTCGCGGTTACACACATATATATGAGCGACCGCGACAATTGCCACATGGTTAAGCACAACTTATTCGACGGATAATAAAAAGTGGCTGGTATGCGCAACGAGCAGTTGATAGATTTAAGCCTCTCTCTGCAACACTTGCGTTACCAGTGCCATTCGCCCGCCTTGCGCGGGCGTTTTTTTCTGACAAAACTCTGTCTACTCGAAGCCCCCCACATATCTCTCGGAGCAACCCGAGCCCTACCAACCCGGAACGACTCGAGAACGCGTAAGACACGGAAGTAAAAAAGCAAAAAGCCCCGGCTTTTACACCGAGGCTAGACGCTGAAATACTTGGTTGCGGGGGCGGGATTTGACCGTTTTGTATCGCGCAAATTGCGTTTTCCCGACTTGAAGTAGAACAGGCGGAAAGAGATGAGCAAGCACTCGACCCGCCCACGTCGGTAAAGAAGGCGGTGCCCCCAATACCCCTGACTCCCTCCCCGGGAGTCGAACCTCGCAGTTAGCCCTCAAGTCCTATGGTGTTCCGACTTCACCAATTCACCTAACGAGTCTGCGATGGCGACCAGCCAAGGCGACCTCCCCGCCCTAGGCGCGCACGGGGACTCCGAGTCCACGGGCGCCGTGCTTGCCGCCCTGGCCGCCAACCTGGCCATCGCCGCAGCCAAACTCGCGGGCGCCCTATATACCGGCTCCGGTGCGTTGCTGGCCGAGGCCCTCCATTCCCTGGCGGACACGGGGAACCAGGGCCTGCTGCTCTGGGGCATGTACCAGGCGAAGACGCCGGCCTCTCCGGACTTTCCCTTGGGACATGGCCGGGCAGTCTATTTCTGGTTCTTCGTCGTGGCCCTCATGCTCTTCAGCATGGGCGGGGTCTTTTCCATCTATGAAGGCATCCACAAGCTGGGTCGCCACGATCCCATCCGGGCGCCGTGGGTGGCCCTGGCCATTCTTGCATTCAGCCTGCTGGCCGAGGCGTATTCCTTCTTCTTTGCCCTGGGCCGCATCAACCGCCTGCGCCGGGGAAAGTCCCTGTGGCGCTGGTTCGTGGATACCCGCTGCAGCGAGCTGATGGTCGTGATCGGCGAGGACAGCGCCGCCCTCGTCGGCCTCACCTTCGCCCTCCTCGCGGTGATCCTCGCCGTGGCTACCGGGAATCCCATGTTCGACGCCCTGGGCAGCATCCTGGTGGGCGTTCTCCTGGTGATCGTGGCGGCCACCCTGGGTTACGAGGTCAAGGGCCTGCTTATCGGCCAGAGCGCCGGCCCCCTGACCCGGCAGGCCATATGGGATTTCATGGCAGCCAGCGACGAGCTTGTCCGCATCGAGGAACTGATCACCTTGCAGCAGGGAGAGGACATCTTCGTGGTGGCCCGGGTGGAGCTCCGCCATGCCCTCTCCCTTCATGAGGCAACCGAGGCCATCGGCCGCTGCAAGCGGGAGGTGTCCAAGGCCTTTCCGGCTATCGCCTGGATTTTCATCGAGCCCGGCGGCCGTCCGGAGCCTTAATCCTCGAACTCCTTCATGACTTGGGCGTAGGAAATGAGGGCGAACAGCACGGTGCCGCCGATGACGTTGCCGGCTAGGACGGGGAGCGCGAACCTGCCGACCATGTCCCCGATCCCCAGCTCGCCGCTGACCACCAGCAGGAAGGATTCGACGCTGCCGGCGACGATATGAGTGAAGCCTCCCACGCCGATCAGGTAAGTCATCAGGAAGACGATGTGGAACTGGGCTGCGCCGGCACTGGGAATGAGCCAGACTAGGGTCGCCATCAGATAGCCCGAGGTGATGGCCAGGAATCCCATCTCCACCCAGCCATGGCGGACGGCATCCCGGCTGATCTCCAGCATGTGGCTCCGCAATTCCGGCGGAACGGCCGGGGTCAGGCCGATGAAGAGTGCCGCTGCCAGGGTCCCGACCAGGTTGGCTGTGAGCACGATGCTCCACAGCCGGGCCGCGCTCGCCACTTTTTGCACCGTCGGACTCACCATGACGGGCAGCACGACGGTAATGGTGTTTTCGGTGAACAGTTGCTGCCTGGAGAGGACCACCATCAGGAAACCGACGGGATAGCCCATGGCCACGACCAGATGGCGCCAGGCTGCATCCGGCAGGTACATGGCCAGGATGGCCTGGGCCAGCAGGGAAAAGCTGATCGAGAGTCCGGCAGCGATCCCGGACCACCACAGGGAGAGCGCTGGGCGCGCCATTTCGTCTTCACCAAGGCGGCGGACGGCCTCGTAGATGACCGGCGTCCGCGGCGTGGTGCGTTTCTCCGCCTGTTCTGCAAGTTCTTCGTTCTCCATGCCGCGTTCCTTCTCTCACGGGGTCAACTGGAAATTTGGTGCCCCTTCTTCCCCTTGGTTGCCTCATCGATGGCAATCGCCGCGGTTACCAGGCCGGAATGGGTGAATGCCTGGGGAAAATTACCGTAGGCCTCCCGGGTGTCCACATGGAATTGCTCCGAATAGAGCCCGACGTCGTTGGCCAGGCCCAGGAGCCGCTCGAAAAGACTGACCGCCTCATCCACCCGGCCGCAGCGGGCCAGGTAATCGACGGCCCAAAAGCTGCATACGGCGAAGAGATTTTCCGTGCCCTCCACCCCGTCGTATTCCTTGCCCGGGGGATAGCGGTAGAGGAAGCCGTCCACCGATAGCTTCTCCAGGAGATAACGCCAGGTGCCCGCCATGCGGGAATCGTCGGGCTCCAGATAGCGGTAGCGGACCATCAGGAGCAGGCTCGCATCCGGTTCCGTGCCGCCGAAGTACCCCACATAGCTGCCCAGGCGGCTGTCGAAGCCGCGGGCGTCGATTTCCCGGCGAATGGCATCCCGCTCCACCGCCAGGTCGGATTTCTCGATGTCCAGGCCGGCTTCGCCGCCCAGGGCGATCAGGCGGTCCAGGGCCACCCAGCACATGAGCTTGGAATAAGTGTAGTGGCGGGGCGGCGAGCGGGTTTCCCAGATGCTCTGGTCGGGCTGGCGCCATAGCCGGCAGACCGAATCCCCCAGGCTCACAAGGAGCCGCTTTTCGCCGTCGCTGAGTTGCCCCCCACGCCGGACGAAACGGCAGGCGGTCTGGATCACCTCGCCGAAGATATCCAGTTGCAGTTGCTGGTGGGCGGAATTGCCGACCCGCACCGGTCCCCGTCCCCGGTAGCCTTCCAGCCAGGGCAGCTCCCGCTCATCGGGGACCGGCCGACCGTGGAGGTCGTAGAGGGGCTGCAGCCGGGGTTTGCGCCCTGCCCTCAGCAGCCAGCCCAGGAAGGACTGGGCTTCCCGCTCGAAGCCCAGGTCGATGAAGGATTGGAGCAGGAGGGAGGTGTCCCGCAACCAGCAGTACCGGTAATCCCAGTTGCGGCCGGCGTCCATGGACTCAGGGAGCGAGGTGGTGAGGGCCGCCATGACGGCGCCGGAATGCTGGTGGGAGAGGAGCTTGAGGGCCAGGCAGCTGGCCATGACTGCATCCCTGTAGGGCCCGTCGTAGGCGCACTGGCCGAACCATTCCTCCCACCAGGTCCGAGTTTCTTGCAGCTCCCGCGGGTGATCGGCGGCGGGCACGGACCGGATATCGGCAGGATTGGGAAACCAGCTCATCACCAGGCAGCACTGTTCGCCGGCGGCCAAGTGCCGGCTGCCCGCCACCAGCCCCTCGGCGCCCTCCAGGGCAAGATCGGCCTGGAGAAGGACACTCCCTTCCCCGTGGGGGACCGCCCAGCCCGATCCCCCCAGGGCTTCGATGGGGGGATCGATTTCCCCGTAGCCCGGCCGGGGCTGGAAGGCCACATCCACCGTCACCTCCCCGGCTACGCATTCGACGATCCGGAATAGCCGATGGGGGCTCGCCTCCTCCCTGGGATGGGGAACGAAGTCGGTGAGCCGGAGGATGCCGGTGGCACAGTGGAAGGTCGTTTCCAGGATCGCGGTGCGCCCCTGGTAGCGCCGTTGCCGCCGTTGGACATCCCGGGGCAGGACAAGGAAGCGCCCTCCCCGGCGTCGGTCCAGCAGGGCCGCGAAGAGGGACGGGGAGGAAAAATCGGGAAGGCAGAGCCAGTCGACGGAACCGTTGAGGGACACCAGGGCCGCGCTGCGGCAATCCCCGATGATGGCGTAGTCGCCGATCGGCTCGTAGTCGCAGGCCGCCAGCACATTCCCGATGGAATCCGTATTCCTCACGGTTGGCC
>JBLNBI010000255.1:0-19033 GCA_050259815.1 Actinomycetota bacterium
CAGGAGTTTCTCCTCCACCACGTGGGCCACTTCTTCCACCCCCTGGACCCCGTTCAGGAAGACGGCGAAGGCATCGCCGCCGATGCGGGCCGGCGTATCCGAATCCCGTACCGCCGCCCGGACCCGGGCGGCAATCTGGCGCAGCAGCTCGTCCCCCGCCTGGCGCCCCAAGGTATCGTTAAGGTTGCGGAAGCGTTCCGGGTCGAACACCAGGATGGCTGCGAAGCCGCTCTGGCCATTGACCCGGGCGAACTGGTCCACCCGTTCCTGAAGCAACTGGCGGTTGGGCAGATTGGTCAATGAATCGTGGTAGGCAAGGTAGCTGACGGTTTCCGACTTGGCGATGTAGTCCAGGGCGAAGGAGACGTCGGAGGCCATTTCGGTGAGGAGGTGCATCTCCTCGTCGGTGAAGAACCCCGGGGAGGCGGCATACATGGCAAAGACGCCGGTGAGTTCCCCGCCTACCCGCAACGGCAGGGCCACCATGGAACCGAAGCGCCCGGCAGCCCCCGGCACCATGCCCACCCCGGCATCCGCCGGCAAATGGTTGCTGAAGACTGCCTTGCCCTCATGGAAAGCCTGCCCCACCAATTGAAAATCGGCATGGGATGCCGAGAAATCTTCGGCCTTCAGTTCCTGGAGCATGCCCTGATCGAGTCCGGCGGAGGCCATGGAAAGCATTTTCCCGGTCGGCTCCCCGCCATCCCCTTCCAGGCCGATCCAGGCCAGGCTGAATCCCCCGTGGTCCACCGCGATGCGGCAGGCCGCCCGCAGCAAGTTGCCCCGGTCCCGGATGCGGACGATGGTGGCGTTGATTTCGCTGAGGACCGTCTGCACCCGCATCAGGCGGTCGATCCGCTCCTGCTGTTTCCGGCGCTCCGAAATATCGGCAAACATCCGTATCGAACCGGAGATCGCCCCCGCCTGGTCATGGAGGGGTGCTGTCCATACCCCCACGTCGATCCGGGCGCCGTCCTTGCGAAAGCAGACCGTATCCACCGCCTCCGAAGCCACCGGGGCGTCCGGGCCGCAAATCGAGGGCAGGGAGCATTCCGGGGAACCATCCAGGGTGCCGATGCACTGGTCGATGACCTCGTCGGCCTTCCAGCCGAACAATTTTTCGGCGGCGGGATTCCAGGTCTGAATGCGGTTCGCCTCGTCCAGGGCGACAATGGCCAGGGGCGCCGCTTCCACGATGGCCTGAAGAGCGTCCCCCGCCGCCCTCGCCTCCTCCTCCGCCCGCAGCTTGGCCTGGCGCAGACCGCGTTTCTCCAGGGCCTGGCGGGTCGCTTCGCCGATCCGGGCCAGGCGGTCCTTGAGGAGATAGTCCCAGGCGCCGCGGCGCATCACCTCCACCGCCCGGTCCTCGCCGATGACGCCGGAGACAATGATGAAGGGGATGTCCAGGCCGCGCTGGACCAGGAGATCCAGGGCCTTGAGGCCGTCGAACTGGGGCAGGTTGAAATCCGAATAAATGATGTCCGGCCGGGTGTCGAGCCCGACCAGATACTCGTCCATGCCCTCCACCCGCTGCCACTCCACCTCGAAGCCGCTGCGGCGCAATTCGTGGAGGAGCAATTCGGCGTCGATGGGGTCGTCTTCGACAATCAGGGCGCGGAGGTGCTTGGCCGTAGGCATGGGTTCAGCTGCTCAAGGTAGTCGGGGCGATCTCGCTGCCGCCCGGAGGCAAGGTGAAGAAGAAGGTGGCACCCTGGTCCGGCGCCGCCTCCGCCCACATCCGGCCGCCGTGGCGCTGGATGGTGCGCTGGGCGATGGCGAGACCGATGCCGGTGCCCGGGAATTCGTCGGCCCGGTGCAGGCGCTGGAAGACGCCGAAGAGCTTGTGGGCGTAATTCATGTCGAAGCCGATGCCGTTGTCCCGGACATGGACCTGCAACTGCCCATCCACGATTTCGGCGCCGACCTCGACCCGGGCCGGATCGCGCCCGGCGGTAAATTTGACGGCGTTGTCGAGCAAGGCCAGGAACACTTCCCGCAGGAGTGCCGGGTCGGCCGGCCAGGACGGCAGGTTACCCGCTTGAAATTCGATCTTCCGGCCTTCGTGGGCCAGGAGAACATGGTGCATGCACTCCGCGACCATCCGGCCCAGGTCCACCGTCTGCCGATGGACGGGCTGGCGCCCGAGGCGGGAGTAGGAAAGCAGGTCCCGGATAAGCTGGTCGAGGCGGATAGCGCCGTCCGACACCAGGTCCAGGTACTGGCGGGCCTCGGCGGGGAGTTGCTCGGCGTAATCTCGGGAGAGAATCCGGGAAAAGCCGCTCACCGCCCGCAACGGCGCCCGCAGATCGTGGGAGACGGAATAGGACAGGGCGTCCAGTTCCCCATTGACGGCCGCCAGTTCCCGCCGGCAATCCGCCAATTGCTTTTCCAGTTCCTCGCCGTCCTGTCCATGCCGGGCACCCGAGTTGTTGCCCTGGTGCTCGAAGACCGTCACGAAATAGCGGGGATCGCCTTGCTCGTTGCGCACCAGGGATACCGTTTCGCGGAACCGTTGGAACGCGCCGTCCTTTCGCTTCAGCCGCCTTTCCACCGCGTAGTCCCGGATGGCGCCGTTGAGGAGGCGCTTCCGTTGGGGTTGGTCGATTTCCGCATCCTCCGGATGAACAATCTCCGGCAGATCCAGGGATTGCAGTTCGTCATCCGAGTAGCCAAGCATCTGGCAGAGACGATGGTTCACCCGCAGGAAGCGGCCATCGCTGCCCACATGGGCCATCCCCACCGCCGACTGCTCGAAGGTGGCCAGAAAGCGCCGCTCGCTTTCCCGCAGGGCCGCCTCGATACGGTAGCGCTCGACGGTTTCCAGTTGCAGGGCGTCGTTATAGCGGCCGAGCTGCTTTTTCGCCCGCTCCGCCAGTTGCTCGCTGCTCTGCTTGAGGGCCAGTTCCGCCTGCTTGCGCTGGATGGCGTACTGCAAGGAGCGCAGGAGCAGCTCGCCGCGGGTTTCCCCCTTCACCAGGTAATCCTGGGCGCCGAGATGGACGGCAGCGAGGCCGGTCTGATCGTTTTCCGAGCCGGTCAGCACCACCACCGGCGTCTCCAAGGCCCGGCCGAGAAGAGCCTCCACAGTGGCGATCCCGAAACTGTCCGGAACGGAGAGATCGGTGAGCACCACGTCGAAGCGCTGGCTTTCCAGGCAGGCCAGGGCCTCCGCCAGCCCCTCGGCCCGGGTGAGGTGGAGGTCCGCCGCCCCCGCTTCCCGCAACTCCTCCTGCAGCAGCCTGTAGTCGGCTGGATTGTCTTCAAGGAGAAGGACGTTGAGGGAGGCGTTCATGATGACCTGGGCAGCTTGACGACGGTCAGCCAGAAATCCTCGATGGACTGGACGACCCGGATGAACTGGTCGAAATCCACCGGCTTGCTGACGTAGCAATTGGCGTTCAGTCGGTAGGAGCGGACGATGTCCTCGTCGGCCTGGGAGGTGGTCAGAATCACCACGGGAATGCATTTGAGGCCAGGATCGCCTTTGATGGCAGCCAAGACTTCAGTGCCGTCCATGCGCGGCAGATTCAAATCCAGCAGGACAATGTCCGGCCTGGGGGCATTCATGAAAGCCCCCTGCCGGTGCAGGAACTCCATGGCTTCGACGCCGTCCCCCACCACGTTCAGGGTATTCCGGACCTTAACCCCCCGCAGGGCCTCCTGGGTCAGGCGGACGTCGCCGGGGTTGTCCTCCACCAGCAGAATCTCAACCGACTTGCCGAAAGACTCACCATGCATCCTCGCCCCCCTTGTCTCCGCGGAAGCCAAAGGGAAAGCCATGAAATCACCTCTCCCCTTTCCTGTACCTCGACTGCCTGCCACTACCAAGCCTTTGTTGGTAATTGACAGCATCCGTTCCGTTTAGCTCCCGGTCTGGCCCCATTCCAAAGAAAAACGCCGCCGGGTTTGGAGCCCGGCGGCGTCATGGGGAGGCTGGATTAGGTTACTTGCCGCCCAGGGAAAGGGCCAGCATCAGGTCGTTGATGCGTTTCACGAAGCCGGCAGGATCGTCCAACTGGCCGCCTTCGGCAAGCATGCCCTGCTCGAAGAGGAGCGCTGCCCAGTCGTCGAAGCGGGACTCCTCGTACTTGAGGCGCTGGACAGCCGGATGGTTGGGGTTGATCTCCAGGATGGGCTTCACATCCGGGGCCTTCTGGCCGGCGGCCTTCAGCATCCGGGCCAGGTTGCCGGAGAGGTCGTGCTCGTCGGACACCAGGCAGGACGGGGAATCGGTCAGGCGATGGGTGACGCGGACATCCTTCACCTTGTCGCCCAGGGAAGTCTTCACCTTCTCGACCAGTTCCTTGTACTCGTCGGCGGCCTTCTCGGTTTCCTGCTTCTCGGCCTCGTCCTCCAGCTTGCCCAGGTCCAGGCCGCCCTTGGCGACGGACTGGAGTTGCTTGCCTTCGAATTCGGTGAGATGGCCCACCACCCACTCGTCCACCCGGTCGGTCAGGAGCAACACCTCGATGCCCTTCTTCCTAAAGATTTCCAGGTGGGGGCTGTTCTTGGCGGCGTTGAAGGTCTCGGCGGTAACGTAGTAGATCTTCTCCTGGCCTTCCTTCATGCGGCCGATGTAGTCCTGGAGGGAGACGCTCTGTTCGGGCGTGTCGGCCTGGGTGGAAGCGAAGCGGATGAGGCCGGCGATCTTGTCCTTGTTCGCGAAATCCTCGCCGACGCCCTCCTTCAGCACCTGGCCGAAGGCTTCCCAGAACTTGGCGTACTTGTCCTTGTCGTTCTCGGCCATGTCCTCCAGCATCGACAGCACCTTGCGGGTGCAGCCGCTGCGGATGGCGTCGATATCCTTGCTCTGCTGGAGGATTTCCCGGGAAACGTTGAGCGGCAGGTCGCTGGAATCCACCACCCCGCGGATGAATCGCAGGTAGAGGGGCATGAGCTGCTCGGCATCGTCCATGATGAAGACCCGGCGCACATAGAGCTTGACGCCGTGGCGGGCCTTGCGGTCCCACAGGTCGAAGGGCGCTCTGGCAGGCACATAGAGGAGCTGGGTGTATTCCTGCTTGCCTTCCACCCGGGCGTGGGTCCAGGCGAGGGGTTCCTCGAAGTCGTGGGCGACGTGCTTGTAGAACTCCTTGTACTGCTCTTCCGTGATGTCGGACTTGGAGCGGGCCCACAGGGCGTTGGCCTGGTTGACGGTCTCGTCCTCGTCGGTGACCACCTGCTCGCCCTTGTCCTTGTCCCACTCCTCCTTCTTCATCACGATGGGCAGGGTAATGTGGTCGGAATACTTGCGGACGATGGACTTCAGCTTCCAGCTATTGAGGAACTCGTCCTCACCGTCCCGCAGGTGCAGGATGACGTCGGTGCCGCGGCCGGCCTTCTCCACCATTTCCACGGAGTAGTCGCCTTCCCCGGCGGACTCCCACTTCACTGCCTGGTTGGCGTCGAGGCCCGCCCGGCGGGAAATGACCGTCACCTTGTCGGCGACGATGAAGGAAGAGTAGAAGCCGACGCCGAACTGGCCGATCAGGTGGGCGTCCTTGGCCTGGTCGCCGGTCAGGCTGGAGAAGAATTCACGGGTGCCGGACTTGGCGATGGTGCCCAGGTGGGCGATGGCGTCTTCCCGGGACAGGCCGATGCCGTTGTCGGAAATGGTGATGGTCCGGGCGGCCTGGTCGACGGCAATGCGAATCTTGAGTTCGGAATCGTCGCCGTAGAGGGCGGCGTTGTTGAGCGCTTCGAAGCGGAGCTTGTCGCAGGCGTCGGAAGCGTTGGAAACAAGCTCCCGCAGGAAAATCTCCTTGTTGCTGTACAAGGAGTGGATCATGAGGTGCAGCAGCTGCTTGACTTCGGTCTGGAAACCGAGGGTTTCCTTGTGGTCGGACATGCTTGAGACTCCCTTGATGAAACGGTAAGCCGGGAGATGGGGACGTTTTCCCCGATTTCAAGCCTATTCGATCACTTCGTAGCGCACCTCGACGATGTCCAGTTCCCGCCAGCCCACCGGGCTCTGAAAACGGACCGTGTCGCCTTCCCGGGCTTTGAGGAGCGCCCGAGCCAGGGGGGAAATCCAGCTGATGCGGCCGGCGGAGGCGTCCGCCTCGTCCACGCCGACAATGGTGTAGGTGTTTTCAACGCCTTCGACATCGGCCACCGTGACGGTGGCGCCGAAGAACACCTGGTCCACATTGGTCTGCCGGGTGGGATCGACCACCTCGGCAATATCCAGGCGCTTGGTCAGGAAACGGATACGGCGGTCGATTTCCCGCAGCCGCTTCTTGCCGTAGATGTAGTCGCCGTTCTCGGAACGGTCGCCGTTGGAAGCCGCCCAGGCGACCACCTCCACCACCCGGGGACGTTCCCGCTTGACCAGTTCCTCCAACTCCGCCTTGAGGCGGGCATGGCCGGCCGGGGTGATGTAGTTGCGGGTCCCCGCCGGGAGCTTCAGGGCGGGCGGGACGCCTTCGTCCTCGTCCCCGCCCTCGCCTTCCTTGACGAATGCCTTGTTCAAAAGCTTCAGTAACCGATGGCGTAATTGGCCACATCGACCCGAATCAGGTCGCGGGCCAGGATGAGGGCGGTGTACTTGGCGAACTGATCGGCCCAGGCGGCCTGCTCCTTGAAGCGGGCTTCGCCGGCGTATTTCGCCACACTCAAAATGCGGTCGACGATGAGCACCTTGCCGGTAGGAGTCGCCACATCGCACTCGAGGGCGGTGAATTCGTGGTCGAACCACTTGCGGGCCTCATCCACGGAACGGCCGGCAAGATCTCCCGAACCGAAGCGGAAGTTGTACTCGCGGTCCTTGGCAAACGAGACGATCACTTGGTGTTGCATGTCTCTCTCCTAAAATTGGGTTGGTGCGAGTATTCTAACAAACCATCCCATCCTTATTCCCATGGAGTGCCCAATGTCCAACCAACCCTTGAGCGACGAGGAAATTGCCGACATCCGGACTACGCTCCAGGAACTGCAGGTGGAGCACCGAGACCTCGATCAGGTCATTGCCCACTTGATCGCATCCCCGCCCCCGGACGAACTCCTGGTGCGCCGTATGAAGAAAAGGAAGCTGCTCCTGAAGGATCGCATCCTGCAATTGGAGCAGATGCTGGTGCCGGATATCCCGGCCTGATCAGTTTTTTTGCTGGGGGATGCGGAAGAATATCCAGTAGGCGCCGCCGATGGCGCCGGCGACGGCCAGTTCCCAGAGGATTGGAACCAGCCAGACCAGCCCCGCCAGGGCACCTAGCAGGGCAATATACGCCAGGACTTTCAAATCAGAGGATGCTGCGCCCGATGTACCAGGCCCCGGCGGCGATGATGGCGCTGCAGGGAATGGTGAGCAGCCAGGCCCAGATGATGCCGCCGGCAACCCCCCAGCGCACCCGGCGGGTGCCGCGGGTGGAACCGACGCCGGCGATGGCGCCGGTGATGGTATGGGTGGTGGAAACCGGAACCCCGAGGGCCGTCGCCATGAACAGGGTGATTGCGCCGCCGGTGTTGGCGCAGAAACCCCGGGCCTGGTTCAGCTTGGTGATGCGGTTGCCCATGGTTTTGACGATGCGCCAGCCACCGAACAGGGTTCCCATGCCCATGGCGGCATAGCATGAAAACACCACCCAGCTGGGAACCGACTCTCCTGACTTGGAAATACCCGCTGCGATGAGGAGCATCCAGATGATGCCGACCGTCTTCTGGGCGTCGTTGCCGCCATGGCCCAGGCTGTAGGCCGCTGCGGACAGGAGCTGGAAGCGCCTGAAGGTCTTGTCCACCCGGTAGGGAGCAACACCCCGGCAGAGCCAGGAAACGATCACCATCAGCAGCCCGCCGATGATGAAGCCCAGGATCGGCGCCACAAAAATGAAGGCGACAATTTTCCCGACCCCGCCCATGATCAGGCCTTCCGGCCCCACCTTGGCAAGGGCCGCTCCCACCAGGCCACCGATGAGGGCATGGGACGAGGAGGACGGAATGCCGTAATACCAGGTGATGACGTTCCAGACGATGGCACCGACCAGGGCTCCGAAGACGATGTAATGGTCCACGATGCTCGGATCGATGGTGCCTTTCCCGATCGTCGTGGCCACCTTGAGCTGGAAGATGAAAAAGGCGATGAAATTGAAGGCCGAAGCCCACAAGACGGCCTGATGGGGCTTCAGGACCCGGGTAGAGACGATCGTGGCAATGGAATTGGCCGCATCATGAAAACCGTTCATGAAGTCGAACAGCAACGCCACGATCACCAGCAGAGTGATGACCCCCAGTCCAATCTGGACGTTTTCCATGTCGGAATCCTGGCCTTATCAGGAATTTTCGAGGACGATGCCTTCGATGGTATTGGCGACGTCCTCGCAACGGTCGGTCACCGTCTCGAGGAGTTCGTAGATGGCCTTGAGCTTGATCAGTTGGCGGACATCCTGCTCTTCCCGGAAGAGCTTGGACATGGCTTCCCGCATGATGCGGTCCGCATCGGACTCCAGGCGGTCGATTTCCTGGCAGTTCTTGAGGATGGTCGGGCCGTTTTCCATGGAATGGAGCAAATTGACCGCGGCCTGCACCCGCTGGCAGCAGGCCAGCACCACGTCGGCCAGTTGCCGGGCCTCCTCGGTCACTTGGCGGATATCGTAGAGGGTCATGGACTCGGCCACGTCCTGGGTCAGGTCAAGGACATCGTCCATGCCGCTGATGAGCTGGTGAATCTCGTCCCGGTCGAAGGGAGTGATGAAGGAAGTGTGCAGCGCCGAAACGGTATCATGGGTGATATGGTCGGCACGGGTTTCGTAGACGTCGATTTCCTCGGCGAACTTGGCGGCCTGCTCGGGCAAGTTATCGATCAACGCCTGGATCAAGGAGACCAAGGCCTGCCCACCAAGCACGATCTGCTCTGCATGAGCATTGAACATCTCGAAATACTTGCCCTCCTTGGGCATCAGCCGTCCGAACATGACACTTCCGTGAAGTTATGATTACAGACCGCCATTTTAGCATGCCCACCCGCTTCCCCACCGGCTATGGTTAAATGATGCACGATGCACCCCCCGTTATTTCTTGACGACGCCGAGGTCACGGCCGCCCTCGACGCAGCCTCCGACGCCGCCATCCACCGCCTTGCCGCCCTGCTTCCCGAACTGGGCACCGTGCAGGGCGAGCTATTCCGCCACGCCTTGCGAGCCCACCTTGCCGACCTCCTTACCGGCCGGCTCAAGCACCAAGGAAGACAGCTTCCCCGCCTGATCCACGGCGAGGACGCTTTCGGCGATCCTTTCTCCCTTGCTGACCTGCCCCTCCCCCGGACCGGCACCGGTTATGCCGTCCAGCGGCTCGACACCGACACCCTGCTCGACCGCAGTTCCGGCGAATTCCTGCCCGTCCGGGACCCGGCCCTGTCCGGCCTATTCGACAGCTTCGATGCCGCCCGTACTGCCGCCCGCCATTGGCTGACGACCCGGAGCACCAGCATCGACGAGCCCCCGCTGGCTATCGTTCCGGCATACTTCGACCAAGAGATGGATAGGCATGTGCTAATCTACGGTGTCCTGACCCAATCACCCTGAGCAGAACCCGCTCCGATCCCGTCAATGCTCTACCCGACTCCTTTCCCTGGCTGGGCCGCAAGGCTGCTTACCGGCGATCCGGATGTAGATACCGAACACCGCCTGCTGGCGAACGCCATCGCCCGCCTGCGGGACGCCTGCCCTGACGCGGAAAACCGGGTTGACTGCAGCACTTGCTCCCGTGCCCGTGCGGCCGACTGCAACCACAATCTGGTGGAAGCCCTGGGGGATCTGCTCAGTTTCCTCGTGGACCATTTCTTCGCCGAGGAGCAGGCCATGAAGAAGTTCGGCCTGGTCAGCCGGGAAAAGGAATTGTGCGACCGGCACAAGGAAGACCATGCCCGTATTTCCGACACGGTGCTCCGCATCGTCGGCGCCCTCGATTCGCCCCAGACCGTCAAGCTCATCAGAGAATTGCACGCGGTCCTGGATACCTGGCTCAAACACCATATCGAGCTCCACGACGCCGTCCTGCTCGAGATGATCAGGCAGCGATAGCCGCTACGCATCCCATCATGCTGTCCAAGGAACAAATCATCGAGGCAATCGCCTCCGGCAATCTCTTCTTCGCAAAGCTGCCCAATGGCGACTTCGTTGCCCGCTACACCCGTCACGACCTAGTCCAGCAGGTCACAAGCAACGGCTTGAAGCCGCTGCCCGTCCAGGGCGACGACCTGTGCTGGCTTATCCAGGCGACCGAGGAAAATCCCGACCACTGACCCTGGCAAGGGTCAAAAGGAACAGGCTGCGTCGCCTTTGGTGTTGACCGCCTGTCCGCTGCCAGCATTCTTGCTGATCGATTCCTTCATGGTCACTTGAACCGCTTCGCTGCGGGGCGCAATGATCGGCGCTACGTTGCCGCTGGCCACGAACCCGAACTGTCCTGCGGACAGCACCTGGCTCCCCGCGCCATTGGTCACCGACACGGCACCGGAAGCCACGTCCACATGCAAGCCGTTGGCGGGCGTCTTCCCCGTTGCCGTCTTGATGCCGCCGCAATCGTTGTTGCACATCAGCAGACCGAAGTGGGTCCCCCGGATGCCGATGGTTGCCGTGGACGTCTGCACCGATACCCGCTCCTTGTTGCGAGCGCCGAGCAGGCCAGTCACCGAACGCATGCCGCCCTTCAGGAGGCTGACGATGAAATTATCCTCTTCCGGCTTGGCAGCCTCGTAACGATAGCTTTCCACCTTGAAGCGGGTTTCCGGCCGCAGCACCACTTCCGCCCCGTCGTTGAACTTCACCCGAGCATAGGTTTCCCGGGCGGTGGACAGGGTATCCCCCTCCTGAACCTCGGAGCGCACCGAAAGAATCCGGGTCGAGCCGTCGGCCCGGACCACCGATAGGGTGCCCGAAAGATGGGTTACGACAGCCACAGTGCCGCCAGCCCATGCACCGGCGCACAGGAATGCGAGTAGAAAGGCGATCAAATTAACTCGTGCACTGAGCATTTTTCTTGACATCCTCGCCCTCCTTCTTCTGCTTGCCGTTGTTGGCGGTTTGCTCACCCTGCTTCTTCTTGTCGCCGTTGCCGGAGGAATCCTTGTTCTCCGAACCCGACGCATCCGTTCCGGCAAACTCCCCGGCGCCACCGCCGATGGTACTTCCGCCGGAAGACGAGCCACTCAAGGTACCGCCGTTTGTCCCCGTCGTCCCCAAGCCCTGGCTCGTGCCAGAACCGGTCGTGGTGGAGGTCGTTGTACTGGTATTCGTGGCGTTGGTGGCGGTGGCGTTGTCGGTGGCCACGATAGTCGTCACCGTCTGGCTGCTGGGCGTCCAGACCCCAACCGAAATGGGGCCGCCAGTAGAATTGATATCGGCCACATCCACAGCAATGGAAGAGAGCTGAACCCCCGTCGTCGCCTGCACCGTCAGCTTGCCTGCAATCACCGTCGGTGCAGGAGCACCAACCGCTGTGGAGACGGCGCCACTGGTCGCCGTCATCGAAACGTTCCCCAAACCGGCATTGATCTGGCCTATCACGATATTGCTGCCGGCTGCCAACGCCACTCCGCTGCCATTGGTTATTAGGGCAGCAGTCGGCGCCATGACGATGTCTGTGCCGGCGGAAGCGCTTATGCCGCCGCTGCCAGCTGTGACAGTGCCATTGATGTTGATGTTGTCGCTACCCGCAGCACTGCTCGCCGCAGTCAGCACCACGCGATTGGCAGTCACCGGACCATTCAGGGTGATCGGGCTGTGGGCCGCCAGCGCGACGGTACCGGACGCCTCGATCGAACCGCTGGAAACCAGGGCGCCCGTATTGTCGATGAAAATGTCACCGCCAAGGTTCTTCACGTTGGCCAGGCCTGTCACCCCTCCACCGCCCAGGACCAGCGGACTACCGGTGTTCACGAGGAGGATGTTTCCCGACGAGGTATTGAGGGCGGTGAATTTACCGAAGCGGTTGCCCGCGGCGGTGAGGTTGATTCCAGAAGCCGCCGTCGCGAATAGGCCACTGGACACCAGGGGAGCCCCGGCCGCCTGCTGGATGCTGCCGACCGACGCGGTAAGGTAAAGACCGTCATCGACCGTCGTCGCGCCGAAACCGGACAGCCCATCGACCAGGATATTGCCGCCCAGGGCCGTAAGATGGGAATTGCTGCCCACCGCATCATTGACCAGCGTATAGCGACTGGTTAAGAGGTCGCCGGAAACCAGGGCCAAGTGCAGGCCGCCATTGGTCGCCCTGGCCGACACGCCTCCCACCCCGGGGTTGATGGTCAGTCCCTGGTTGGGTCCGCCGATTTCTCTCGCCACGAGGGAAATCCCGCCGCCATAGGCACTGGTATCGAGGGCAGTCGCCGCGCTGCCGCCATAGATTCCGCCGGCCGCCGTCAGGGTAATCGAGGCCGCATCCCTGAAGCCGGACTGGGCGCCGGAAAATATGATGTTTCCGCCGGAATTGAGAACGATGTGGTCGCCCCCAACCCGGTAAGGCGCAAGGCCGGTAGCGGACGTTTCCGGGGAAACGGTCATGTCGAAACCGGCTCCGGTGGCGAACTGGACGGTCCTGCCGCCCACCCCGCCACAGGACGGTTTGCAGACCGAAAGCCGATTGGAATTGAAAGCTTCGTCGAAACGGACATTGATCAGGTTGGAAACATCCAGCCTGACCGATCCGCTGCCGCCCTTCAAGCTCATGGGCAAGGCGCTGCTGCCAAGATTTGCGGCCGTGATCCAGATGGTGCCGTTCGCCGCACTGGTGTCGAGGGCCGTACCGGCCAGACCGGCGGCCGTAATGGTGGGCGCGGTCAGCGTGATGGCCGCAGCCCGGAGCCCGCCGGCCCCGATGGCCATGGGCACACCACTCACCAAGGTTGCAGAGCCGCCGACAATGCCTTCCCAAGCCGTGACGGCAAAGCTGCCGCCGCCGATATTGACATCCCCCGCGACCCATCCGCCCGCATCCCCCAGCCGAACCCGTCCCTGCAACGTGCCTGAGGATTGGGACACTCCCCCCGCTGAACTGCGGAAAGTGATTGTTCCCGAGTTGCCGGCAAAACCGCCATTGCCAGCCGCCGCGGAAATCGTGCCCCCGTTCACGACGCCGGCCGCGCCAGACAGGAGCACCGCGCCGCCAGCCCCCCCGTCGGCCCCCACAGGAATGGTTCCGCCAGCAGTCCCCTGACCGCCCTCGGCACTGACAATGCCCGAGGGAGAAATCTGGATGGAACCGCTGGTCGCGGCAATGCCGACGCTGCCGCCGGCGCCACCGATGCTTCCCTGGGAGGTCACCGGATCGACGTAGATGGTTGATGAGCCGCCGGCATTGACCTCCCCGCCGATGGTCACCGAACCGCCCCTAAGGGTAACCACACCGCCGGCTGCCGCAGGCCCGGTGATGCAGTCGATAAGGCATTCGCCGCCACGGGACAAGACCTTGGCGTTGACGGTCCCGTCGCCGGCTACGATCAGGGCGCCGTTGGCCAGCAACTCTACCGTGCCGCCCTGCCCCGCCCCGTGACCCTTGCCGCCGGGAGTCCCGCCGCTGGCGGAAACGACGGCTCCCGCCTCCAGAGTGAGATCCCCCGTCGTCTCGACATGGACCAGGCCACCGTTGCCGCCGTTGGCGCCAACCGAATAATTCCCCCCCTTGCCGCCCTCCGCGGATACCAAGGCTACCCCGCCAAGACTGACGGTGTCGCCTTGGACGACGATACTCCCGCCGTTTCCAGCAAGGGAGTCCATGAAGCTATTGCCCCCCCGGGCATAGAGGCTGCCGTCTACCCGCACCTGGCGAGCTGCCAGCTGGATGGTACCGCCCCCGGTGGCCCCACCGTAGGACGACGAGCCATCGACATTGATTTCCGAACCGCTGGCACCCGTCACCCCGCCGGCACCGTACGGCTTGAGGGTATCGGAAGAGAGATCCCAATCGCCCCGGAGGCTGACCGTGCCCGCCGTTGCCTGGAGCCTCTTCAAATAGGAAACCCCACCACTGGAACGGACATCGATCGTCCCGCCCGTGCCCATGATGACCGTCTCGTTCAAGGCGACATTACCGCCGGCCTTGATGCTGAGGGCGGAATAGTCCGTATTGCTCGATATCGGAGCCGCCAGGTTCACCGCTCCTGCTGCCACCAGGCTCAACTGCCCTTGAATAAAGCTGGTCGGGCCGGACAGCCAATCGATGTCGCCTGCAGAATGGAATTCGACATTGCTCCCGGCGGGAATGGAGGTGGTGTTACCGCCGCCAACGGCCAGATGGGTTGCCCGATTGCCAAAGCCGTCATTGCCGACAATCAGCTTCCCGGCACTCACCAGCCCGATCTCGGCCGAACTGATATCCAGAGTCTCGCCACCGTCGACGCTGACGGGATTCGGCCCTCCGCCCAAGGGATAGGGACCAATATAGACGGTCTTCGACGGTGCGCTGATCGGCCCGGAGATATCCAGGCTCCTGGCACTCATATGGATATCGCCAGCAGACGTCAGGGAGGAGATGGACAATCCGTTGTAGCCGAACAAAACAATGCCGTCGGCGCCAGCATTGGTACCGCTGACAGAGAGCGCGCTGGAATACAGGCTATGCAGCGCCACCTGCCCGGAAACGGTGTTGTTGAAGGAAACGCTCGGCGCATTGATGGCAATTGCGTTGGAGCTGTTACCGATCCCGGTCGTGGCGTTCAGGGCGACCGAACCAGTTGTAGCAATGTCTGCCGGCCCTCCCCAGGGGTTGCCGATGATGGACTTGCCGGCGTTGAGGACGACATTGAGCCCACCCGAACCGCTGATCCCCACAGCGGCCCCCAGGTCTGAATGGAACTGGATATTGCCTTCGGCGTTCAGGGTCAAGGTAGCGGTGCCCGACGAGGTGAAAATCGGCGACTTGATGAAGATATCCGACAGGCCGTTGCCGTCATCATTGGAAGAGCAGCTTAGCCCTGCGCCAGAGCATGCGGCACTGCTCGCCTCGACAATCACACTGCCGCCGCCATCGAGAGCAGTCGATATGGCGGAAGCCTCTGCCGCCGTAATGGACAGATCGTAAGGATCGATCAACCAGAAGCCGGCCTTCCCCTTCGGGCTTGCCGTACTGACACGGGCGCCGGAGAAATCGACGGAATGGGCCGACGTCTCCACCACGCCGCCGTCGCCCCCCAGCCGGCCGCCCCTGGCCGAGAAGAAGCCCTTGGCCATCGTCTTCTCATTCGACCAGGCGACCACGAGACCGCCATTACCGTTTTCGAGCGCATCCGCCTTCAGGGTGACACCGGCCCCGACCGTGGTCGTTTCCGCATTGGCCACGCTCTCATCCTTGCCGCGGTAACCGCCACCGACCAGAATCTGGCCGCCGCCGGCAGCGCCGGAGGCATCGATCAAAGCACTGCCCTTCAGGACAACATCCCGGCCCGTAATCTCGACGCGCCCGCCTTTCCCGGAACCGCTGGATGCATCAATGCTGCCCCCCTCGACCTCAGCCCGCTGACTCGCCTTGAGGAAAACCTTTCCGCCCTCCCGAACCGCACTGGAAGCGCTGAGGTTGCCGGCCTGCCGGACCAGGGCACCGGCAATCCCGACCCGACCCGCTTCCGCGGAAATTTCGCCCAGGTTGGTGGCCTGGCCCGCCGCCCCCGAAATTTCCACGGAAAGTCCCGGCGTCGCAGTGTCGACCAGGCGAACGCTTTGTCCCGCAGCCAGCAAGGTTTCGCCCCCCGGTGTGCGAATGATTCCCTCGTTGCTGACATTGGCACCGACCAGATAAACGCTACCGCCTGCCGGGGTAATGATTTGCCCGCGGTTCACGACGCTTCCGGCGCCGTCGCTGACAAAGTTCAGGCGGCCGGCAAGGAAATCGCTATTGGATAGATTGAGGGTCGATGCGACCAGCCCGGCCGTATCGATCCGGGCACCGGCCCCCACCAGAATGCCGGCCGGGTTGATCAGGAAGACCCGTCCGTTGGAGGTCAGCTGGCCGAGAAGGATCGAAGGATCGCCGGCCACCACCCGGTTGAGTACCGCACTTGCGGCCGACGGCTGGATGAATCGGGTGATCTCGTTGTTGCCGATGGAAAAGCTCTGCCAGTTGATGATCGCACCGGCCGAGTTGGTGATGGTGAGCGTATTGCCGACGGCCGAGATACCGGCCGTGCCGCTGACCACTTGGGCCCCGGTCGGATTGGGCAAGGCCATCGACGACCAAGCCATGGCCACGGACAGTGCCAGCGCCTTGTACGGGAAAGCCGGGCGATGATGAAGATTGCGTCGATGAGTTGCCATGGTCTACCTCCAGCCTCGGGTCGAAGGCTCAAAAGCCTAAGGTCAGTGCGAAATGGCCGCGCCAGTTCCCGGTCGGGGCGTTTTCCGCGCCGTCGGTAATGCGAGCCACATCCAGCCGCAGGCTTGCTTCCCGGCCCAGGGTATAACGGACCCCGACGCCGGCGCTGCCGATTTTCTCCTCCAGACGGGATGCGCTGCTGGGTCGGCGGTCCCACCCTCGCCCCACATCGACGAAGGCCAGGCCACGCAGATTACCCGAGCCTTGCCCCTCGGCCGTCCCAAGGAAATCCGGGGTATATACCTCGAAATTAGCGAAGTAGCCGGAATCGCGAGCCACGACACGTTCCTCGAAACCGCGGACAGCGAGGCTACCCGCCAAGCCCAACTGCTCGCCGGCCACCAGTCGGTCGGAAGAGTACTGGCCGGAAAATGCGCCTCTGGCCTGCCAGTCGCCGGAAAAAGCCACTGCATGACTGCCGCTGACGCGATAAACCGAATAGTCCTTTTCCGCCCCTCCCAGCCGTGCCGCCGAGAAGTCGGGCTGCCTGCCGTGGGGGCCGCCGGGGGCGTTGTGGGCGAATGAGAGGACGAAGTCCGTGGTCTCGCCAGGCCGGGACCACTGCCCTCCGTAAGCCACGCTCAAGGGACGGACTGTCACCGACCCGCAGCCAGACGTTCCAAGGGGGAAACCGTTGAAGCTGCAGGTATTGTCGAATTCCCGCTGATCCAGTCCGTAGACCACCCGCGACGCATACTCGCCCTGCCGGGGCAGGATCATGTTGTAGCGCAGCCCATAAACCTTGCCGCTGCCGGCGAACTGCATGGGCCCAGCCACGGTGGCCGTAGTGCCGGTCGCCACATCCGACTGGCCATAAATGAAGTCCACACTGTCGCCCTGGGCATAGAGCGGCAGACGGTAGCTGACGCTGTAGATATCGACGCGATCCTGCCGCTCCGGGGAAGTGGTGTAAGCCACCGTAGCGACATGGTCGCGGTTGAACAGATTGGCGTGCTGATAGGCGATCCCCAGCCGGGTCTTACCGGTTTTGGCATTGCCGGTGTTGTCGGCGGTGAGGAAAACCTTTTGTGGCGAGTCGTCCTGGACTTTGACATCCATGTCGACCGTTCCCTCCTGCTCGCCGACGCGCATGACCACATCGACTTTCTTGGCCGGATTCTCATTGGCCAGCTGGATGCTTTCCGAAATGCGCAACGCCATCGGCGCCGTGCCTTCTCGAACCCCTGGCAGGGATGCCCGGATATTGGCCTCGTCGAAGTGGCGGTTCCCGGAAATCCTGACATTGGCAATCCGGGACTCGATCACGGTCATGCGCACCACGCCCTCGGTCAATTCCTGCTCCGGCAGGATTACCTGGACGGCACCGTAACCCCGGTTTCGGTAAGCCTCCTCAACCGCCTCGAGAGCGCGCTGTATGTCCCCGAAGACCTTGGCTCGGCCTGTATAAGGAATAACGAGGCGGTCGATTTCCTCCGCCGCAATGAGATGGGCACCGGAGACCTCATAGCGTGCCACGTCGAAAACCTCATCCTCCGACCTGGCGCCCGAATTCAGCCCGAGAGCCAAGGCCACCAACAACGCAAAACGGTTGTACGACACTCGGCGAGGATGAAAAGACGACATGCAAACCACCCGTTTTCCCTATTCTTGTCGGCGAATTCTATTCTAGAAGCGCCCTTTCCGACGTACCCAGGAGGTATTTCACAGTCCGGCTGAAACAGTCATACCCA
Source organism: Actinomycetota bacterium (assembly GCA_050259815.1). GTDB lineage: Bacteria > Pseudomonadota > Gammaproteobacteria > Burkholderiales > Rhodocyclaceae > JAGTRP01. Next base: position 17,988 of record JBLNBI010000255.1, read on the forward strand.
GGCCGAGCACACCATAAGAGCAAAGACCACGACGGAGGAAACGCTGAAAACAAGAACCGCCCCCGCGGCGCAGTCCTTCGCCTGCCGGACGAACTCCGCCCTCCCGGGATGGAGTCCGTCGATCATGCGCTCCAGCGCCGTATTGAAGAGCTCCGCGGCGAGGACCAAGGCAATGGAGATCACCACAAGGGCCCACCAGATCAACGGAGGCCGAACCCAGGCAGTCCCCAGGAGGGCCAATATGGCAGCAACCACCTGGATTCTCAGGCTGTGCTCCCCGGCGACGCCTTCTCGCCAACCGGCCAGCGCGAAGCCGAGCCGCCGATAGAACGGCTGCCCCTTCATTAGCGAAGCGGCCAACTGAAGCCGATGCTGTTGGGGCTCACATAGATCTGGGAGCCCACGCCAGCCGCAGAGCGATTCCCGTGCCAGGCGATATCCCCTGCAACATAGCCGAGCAGGCTGCCGGCCACGGTGTCGGACACCCAATGCTTGCGATCCGCCACCCGCGCATAATTGGTAAGGGCCGCGATCCCGTACAGCCAGGGCATGTCATATTCCTTGGCAAAGGGGGTAACCGCCCCCCACACCGCTGCGGTATGGATGGAGGGCATCGACGAGTTGCCGTTGTTCGAACTGAAGGGATGGAAGTCGCCGGGACCGGCGCCCGTCTCCGGCCGGGACCGACCGAAGGCGTATTTCAAGCCCAGGCTGGTCAACACCGCACCGCCACCAGCCTCCAACGAGGCCATCCCGGTGCGGCTGAGCCGCGGATCGTCCGACGCCACTGCGGCCAAACCAGCCCCGCCCAACGCGATGATGGGCAGGACATTCCCGACTCGCGAAAAAGCCTTGGCTGCACCTTGGTCCCCATGCTGACGACCGAAGCGCTCCCCGGATTTATCCAGACCGGAACTCAATGCGACCGCCCCGACCCCGAGAGCAAGCTTGAGCGGCAGATTATTGGCAAGCACGGGCTCTTGCCGCTCCACCACCTCGCCACGGGCAACCGTTGATGCAAACGGGGGGGGGTCTTCGACGGCTAG
>JBLNBI010000256.1:0-13246 GCA_050259815.1 Actinomycetota bacterium
ACCCTGGGCGCCTGCGGCGCCATCGAAGCCTGGTGGGCCATCGAGATGATGCATCGCAAGTGGTTCGCCCCCACCGCCAACCTCACCAGCCCCGATCCGACATGCGCATCCTTGAATCACGTCACCGGGAACGGCCTGGAACTGGATACGCAGTACGTCATGAGCAACAACTTCGCCTTCGGCGGCATCAACACGTCCCTGATCTTCGCCCGCCCGGATGCCGGAGAGGGCCGCTGATGCAGCGCGTCGTCATCACCGGCCTGGGCATTGTCTCCTGCATCGGCAACGATCTGGACACGGTTGCCGATGCGTTGCGTCATTCCCGTTCCGGCGTCCGTCAGATCCCCGAATACGCGGAGCTTGGCCTCAACAGCCGGGTCGCCGGCATCCCCGATGTCTCCGGGGAACCCGCCATCGACCGCAAGCTGCGCCGATTCATGGGGGATGCTTCCATCTACGCCTACCATGCCATGCGCAAGGCCATCGAGGACGCGGAAATCCCGGCGGACGACATCCGGAGTTCCCGCACGGCCCTCATCGTCGGCTCCGGCGTCGGCTCTCCCTATCGGCACAACCAGGCCCTGGAAATCTTCAAGGAGCGGGGGCTGGACAAGGTCCTGCCCTACTTCGTGCCCCAGGTCATGGGCAGCACCACCTCCGCCAACCTGGCCCTCGCCTTCAAGGTCGGCGGCCCCAGCTACAGCATTACCGCTGCCTGCGCATCGTCGGCCCACTGTATCGGGAATGCCTCCGAACTCATCCGCCACGGGGTCGTGGACCGCGCCTTCGTGGGTGGCGCAGAGGAAGTCTGCTGGACATCGACCGTGCTGTTCGACGCCATGGGCGCCCTGTCCACCCGCTGGAACGACCGGCCCGAACAGGCTTCCCGTCCCTTCGACCAGGGCCGGGACGGTTTCGTGATCGCCGGCGGCGCCGGGATATTGCTGCTGGAATCGGAAGAGTCCGCCCGGCGCCGGGGAGCGAAAATCTACGGGGAAGTGGCCGGCTACGGGGCCACCAGCGACGGCACCGACATGGTCCAGCCGGACGCCCGGGGAGCCTCCCGGGCCATGCAGGCGGCCCTGGCCGCCGCGGGCAATCCGCCCATCGACTACATCAATCCCCACGCCACCTCCACGCCCCTGGGGGACATCGCCGAACTGGATGCCATCCGGACCGTGTTCGGGCGGGAGATTCCGCCCATCTCGGGCACCAAGGCGCTGACCGGCCATTCCATCGCCGCCATCGGCGCCCAGGAGGCCATTTTCTGCCTGCTGATGATGGAACGGGGTTTCCTTGCGGGGTCGGCAAACCTGGAGAATGTCGATGCGGCATACGGAGACATGCCCCTCGTCCGCCAAACCACCGAACGCTCCATCAGCCGCTGCATGTCCAACAGCATAGGTTTCGGCGGGACCAATGCATCCCTGGTATTGGTCCGGAATTGAGCCCCCGGCAACTAGGAAAGAGGCAAGACTGGCGGGGAGCCACCGGGTGAACTTTTGTCCGCACTCCTCGGTCCGAACATCGTCCAAATAACAACGAGAAATCCCCATGGCCTCCCTGCTCATCTGCCTCCGGAAAGCCCTGCCTTTCGCCTTTCTGGCACTGGCGGCCCTTGCCCATGCCGGCGACGGCAAGATCCTGCTGGTATTCGGCGACTCCCTGTCCTCGGGCTATCGCATCGACGCCAAGGCAAGCTGGCCCGCCCTGCTGGAAAGGAGGCTCCAGGACAGCGGCCGCCCGGTCAAAGTCGTCAATGGCAGCCGCAAGGGAGAAACCTCGGAGGGAGGACGCCGCCGGCTTCCCGACGTGCTGGGCAAGGTCCAACCGGACTGGGTGATTCTCGCCCTGGGCGCCAACGACGGCCTGCGCCGCAAACCCCTGGATGTCCTGGCAGCCAACCTGCAGGACATGATCGCCATGATCCGGGCCAGCGGCGCCACGCCCATCCTGGTGGGCATGAAACTGCCGCCCGATTACGAGCCCCGCTATGCCGCCGACTTCTCCGCCGTCTATAGCAACGTCGCCAGCCAGACCGGCACCCCCCTGGTCCCCTTCCTCCTCAGGGACGTGGTTGGGCGCCCCGAGCTGTTCATGCCGGACCGCCTCCATCCTACCGCCGAGGCCCAGGGGAAATTGCTCGATGTGGTCTGGCCCGTGCTGGACTCCAGCCTGTCCCAGCAAGTCCACTAGGAACCGCCCCGCCTCCGGACATGCCGGCCCTTCGCCGCCTCGCCACCACCGCCCTGGTCGCAGGGACCCTGTGCCTCGGCGGCTGCGTCGAATGGCTGTATTTCTACAACCCAAGCCAGCAGAGCTATGCCACGCCGGAGGAACGCGGGCTACGGTACGAAGAAGTCAATTTTTCCAGTGCGGACGGGACCCGACTCTATGGCTGGTTCATTCCCGCCCGTGGCCGGCGCCATGGGACCATCGCCTACTTCCACGGCAACACCAAGAACGTCTCGGGGCATCTGCGCTATGTGGAATGGCTCCCGGACCATGGCTATGACGTGTTCCTCTTCGACTACCGAGGCTACGGCCGTTCAGCCGGAAACCCGGACCCCCAGGGAGTGCATGACGACTGCGTGGCGGCCCTGGGCTACTTGAGAGGCCGGACCGATGTGGACCAGGAACGCCTGGTGGTGTTCGGCCAAAGCCTGGGAGGCAACTACGCCCTGAGCGCCCTGGCGGACGTACCCCGGCAGGGTATCCGGGCCGCCGTCATCGAGGGAGCCTTCGCCTCCCACCGGGAAATCGCCATGGACAAGATTTCCGGCTACCCGTTGCCCGAGGGTGCCAGAAGCTGGCTCGTGGATTTCCTTATCGGCGACCGGTTCGATGCTGTCGGTGCCCTGAAACGCATCGATGACATCCCGCTTCTCCTCATCCATGGCTCCGACGACGACGTAGTACCCTACCGCCACGCCCAGCTCCTCTACGCCGCCGCCCAGGGCCGGCGCCAGCTCTGGACGGTAACGGGAGGCCGCCATCTCGACACCTTCGTCTACCGCCAGGACCCCTGGCGGCGGAAGCTCATCGAGTATCTCGACGCGGCCCTGCCCCTTAATTCGCCTCCAGTTCCGTATCCGGGGTAGCGCCAGTCTCTCCGCCGACCGGCTGGCTGAAGTTGTTGGCATTGTAGTTGGCGGCGAGGGTGACGATACGGGCCAGCATTGCATTGTCCTGGCCACCGACAGTGAATGCCCCGCTCATTGCCGCCGCCCGCTGGAAGAATTCGGGTTCGGCAATGACCTTGCCGGTCGACTTGTCGGTGTACTTGACCTTCATGACCACCGCCGAGCTGCCGGCCAGCGGGCCAGCCCAGATGCGGGCACCGACCCCGATGAATTTGATCTGCTCGATGCGGGGCTCGATCAGCAGCGTGCGCTCGCCCCCCTTGCCATCCCTGTTCCATCCGGTGACGGTGGGCTGGAGGCGCTCGTCGAAATATTGCTGGATCTTCGCTGCTGCCCGTTGATTGGCCCCATCGCCCGCGTAGGTGGGAGAAAGCTGGACGCGCTTCAGCTCGAAACGGTCAAATGAGGAGAACCTCTCGGCCGGCGGGGGATTGCTGAATTTGGAGGGCTGGATGTGGGTCGCGCAGCCGACAAGGGAAACTGCAGCGGTAAGGATCGCAAGATTCAGAGGAGTCTTCATGTCTTTAGCATGGAACAAAAGGGTCCCGGAGGATAGCGGCCCAAGCCCCACCTGTCCATGTCTTTGGCATCGCCACGGAAATAGATGGCCGAAACGCCGGACCTCGATGGCGTTCTCCTACCCAAAACCCCGTATCCCACCGGCAAGACCTACCCAATAACGCAGGTATCGAACTACCTGTCTTCCGTCTCCCGGACTGCTACTGTCACGTCAAATCCCAACCAAAAAAGGAGACGACAAATGGACGAGTTTTCCGCAGGCATAGACCTCCCCGACGACGAGGATTACCTGGACGAAGATGACGAGTGGGTCACGGATTTCGACGACGACAACGACCTGGATCAGTTCGATCTGGGGAGTTACGCCGGCGCGTTGAGGTAGATGCCACCCCGGCGGTGCCGGGGCGCATCCGGCTTATAGGTACGCCTTGGGGGCGAAGGGGGCGAAGGTGGGGGTCGGCTGGTCCATGAGCCAGCCGGACGGCGAATAGACGTCCTGGACTTTTACCCCTCCCCGGCTGAAGTTGATTTCCGTGCCGGCCGGCACTTCGAGGGAGGCGAGGATGTCGCGCAATGCGGCCCGCCCCTGCTCGAGGTCGGAAACCTCCACGTCGATGCGGTGGTACGCCACCGGCCGGGAGCAACCGAGGGGCCGTTCGCCGAGGGAATCCCCCCAGCCGATCACCGAGCCCACGCCCATCTCCCTGATCCTCTGGTCCAGAATCTCGTCCCGAGCCGGATAGAGGCCTTCCGTACCGCGGACGATGGGAATCTTTACGTACACGAATGGAGCCGGTTCGAAGACGGTGGGCTGGGCCATGGGCTTAAGAAATCAGGGTTGCCGGACGGTGATAGTAACGCCTAATCCGCGACCGAACACCCCCTCCAAGGGAATACCCTGCCCCCACTTTTGGACCGTGCGGCAATTTGTCCAATACCCACCAATGACCCCAGCATGTACGATGGCAACCGTTCCCGTGCGCAACCGTCTTTCCCCACCTCTCGAAAGATCTCCCCAGGCGCACGGGAGCCCTTTTCCCAAAGGCTCTCGCCCCACCACCTGTTTATTTGAACAGTTATCGTCTTTTTCTCGACCGGGGATAATTCGGGGGCGTCATTTCAGCACCCTCAACCCATGTCTCAAGAAAATTCAGTCTGGCTGCCGGCCGCCGGTACGGTGGTTTCCTACGCCGGACGAAACAAGAAACTCTCCCGCAACGTCAAAGTCGTTGCCGAGGCCTGCGGCGGCCGCATGGTGGTCGAAGCGATCGGCCGCAAAGGCGTCCCCGTCCGGCTCACCGTGAAGCAGGAAAGCCTCCGGCCCATGCAGCCGGGCCTGTTCGACTAGAACCGACACCAGGAGCCCCCCTTGAACGATCTGTTGCCCGCCATCGAGGTGGAGACCCAGGCAGCGCCCCGTTATGCGGTCATCTGGCTGCACGGCCTGGGCGCCGACGGTTCCGATTTCGCCCCCATCGTTCCCCAACTGAGGCTGGATGAGAACGTCGGCGTGCGCTTCATCTTCCCTCATGCCCCGGAAATGCCCGTCACCTGCAATGGCGGCTACATCATGCCGGCCTGGTACGACATCTATTCCCTGGAGCCCGGCAGCCGCCGGGTGGACGAGGCCGGGGTCGAGCACTCCCGGGATGCCATCCGCCGGCTGATCGCCCGGGAAAACGCCCGAGGCATCCCTAGCGAACGCATTTTCCTGGCCGGGTTCTCCCAGGGCGGCGCCATCGCCTACACCACCGCCCTCACCCATCCCGAGCCCCTGGCCGGGATCATCGCCCTATCCACCTACATCCCGGCCCCGGAGCTGATTACTCGGGAGATGTCGACAGCCAACCGGGCCATTCCCATCTTCGCCGCCCACGGCACCGAAGACGACGTGGTTTCGCCGGATCTTGGCCTCAAGGCCCGCGAATTCCTCACCGCCCAGGGCTCTGGCGTGGAGTGGCACGAATACCCCATGCCCCATTCCGTCTGCCTGGAAGAAATCGCCGACATCGGCCGCTGGCTGCGTCAGAGGATGCGCTAGCGCTTGCCGCCGGGGACGATGCGGTAGCACGGGTTGTACTGCTTGCCCGGCAGCTTCATCCGCTTCTGTTCCACGAAGCAGGCCAGGAGCGAATCCATGGGCTTCAGGATGGACGGGTCGCCATGGAGTTCGAAGACGCCGTGCTTCTCGATGGCACGGATGCCGTACTCCTTCACATTCCCCGCCACCACCCCGGAAAAAGCCCGGCGCAGCTGGGCCGCCAGGATGTGCTTGGGCTGGTTCTGGTGGAGGTGGAGGCCGCGCATGGCCTCGTGGGTCGGCACGAAGGGCTGCTGGAAGATGTGCTCGATATTGAGCAGCCAGTTGAAATAGTAGGCGTCGTGGCTTTCCTTGCGGAAGGCCCGGACTTCGGCGATGCCGGACTGCATTTCCCGGGCGGTCTGGACCGGGTCGTCGATGATGATCTTGTAGCGCTTCTGGGCTTCCGGCCCCAGGGTGGCGGCGATGAAACGGTCGATCTGGTCGAAGTAGTCGGCGGCGGACTTCGGTCCCGAAAACACCAAGGGGAATGGGATGTCCGCATTGTCCGGATGGAGCAGGATGCCCAGGACGTAGAGGATTTCCTCCGCCGTCCCCACCCCGCCGGGGAAAACCACGAAGCCGTGGCCGGCGCGGACAAAGGCTTCCAGGCGCTTTTCCACGTCCGGGAAGATCACCAGCTGGTTCACGATGGGATTGGGCGCCTCGGCGGCGACGATGCCGGGCTCGGTGAAGCCCAGGTAACGCCCCCGGGAGATGCGCTGCTTGGCGTGGGCGATGGTGGCGCCCTTCATCGGACCCTTCATGGCGCCTGGGCCGCAGCCGGTGCAGATGTCCAGGCCTCGCAGGCCCATCTGGTAGCCCACCGCCTTGGTGTAGTCGTACTCTTCCCGGGAAATGGAGTGGCCGCCCCAGCACACCACCAGATTGGGATTGACCGTGGATTTCACCACCCCGGCGTTGCGCAGGATGTGGAAGACCGAATCGGTAATGCCCTCGGAGGTGGCGTGGTCGAAACGGGGATTGTCGTGGATTTCGTTATAGACGTAGATGAGGTCCCGCAGGACGGCGAACAGGTGCTCCTGGATGCCGGTGATCATCTGCCCGTCCACGAAGGCGCTGGCCGGCGCCCCCTTGATGTCCAGCTTGATGCCCCGCTGGCGCTGGATGATGCGGATTTCGAAGGAGCGATGGCGCTCCAGCAGTTCCTTGCCGTCATCCACCTCGTTGCCGGAACTGAGCACCGCCAGGGAACAGTTGCGGTACAGGGAATAGAGGCCGCCGTGGCCGTTGCTCAACAGCTTGCCCACTTCGGCGCGGGACAGGATTTCCAGGTCGCCCCTGGGGGATATCAGGGCATCCACCACCTCGGCTTCCCGGTCGATGGGCTCCTCGGTGGCGGAGTCGTACAAAGTCTTGGGTAATGCGTCGTTCTCGGTGGGGCCGATCATTTTTTCTCCTTGGCTTGCGGTCCGCCCGTCCCAGGGCGCCGCACCTATTATTCTGACCGGAGAACGGCTCCTCCGTTTTGCAAATCAATCGCCGAAGATGATCCCGGTCTGCCGATGCTCTTCCCAGGTCTTGGCGATCCGGATATTCACCAGCTTGTTTTCGTACTGCCAACCGATGAAAGTCCCGATGGCCTTGCCCTCGGCGGCCATGCGGGCGGCCTCTTCCTTGTACCTGGCGTAGTCGCGGGCGAGTTTTTCCTGTTGTTCCGGTGTCATGGGTTCCTCCTGTGGCGGGCGGATTTTACCGCTGCGCCGCCGGAATGGGGCAATCACGGGTCGGATGACTGGAGCCTGGGCTGCAAGCCCCTAGTCCCGCACTTTTCCGAGGACGGTATGCGCCCATTCGTGATCTTCCGCGACCTTGACGGTGTTGACTGCCTGGACGGTCTTCCGGGAAGCGAACATGGCCTCCCATTCAAAGTCGGAAAGCATCACCTCTTGAACCCGGGTATTGCGACGCTCTTCAACGCGCCGCTCCTTCATGCCCTTCGGCGGGCCGACATTCACTTTCCGGCGGTCGCCCGACCTCCGCCGTTCCGCGGGATCGTCCATTGCCACGGAATTCAAGGACAGGTCGGACACGCTTTTCAGCAGCAGGTCCACGATGTCCTGATGGTTGCGGCGGGCGGCGATCCGCAGGGGGGCCTCGGGCCCTTCCGCATTCGAGGCAAAGATGTTCGCACCGCGCTCGATCAATTCCGTCACGATCGCCACGTGGCCGAAGAAGCAGGCCAGCCTCAGGGGAAGTCCTGAATGCCCGTGCAGATCCGACTCTTCGATATCGGCCCCGCTATCCAGAGCCGAGATGACAGCCTCGAGACACCCTTGCTCGATCGCCTTGCGAAGAGAACTCATCTCCATTACAAACCTCCGCCAATGGGCGAGACAATCTTGCCCTGCCCCTGCCGAAATCTGGGTAAAGAAGGCACAAAAGCCACTAAGCGCGGGCGAATTATGCCCGAGTGTTGCAAGAATATGAAACGCTAGGCTCCCCCAGTTCGCTGCATGGCAATGGCGGCAAACCCATTCAATCAAACGCCCCCAATTGATTGACGATTGCATACCCGGAATGGTTGCCATGGGTGTTAGCCTTAGCGCCATCCCTTCCATGAATGCCCGTCATGCCGAACCCCGCCAGTACGGAATCCGTCCGCAGCCGCCTTATCCAGGCGGCCCTCGCCTGCTTCCTTGCGGACGACTACCATCGCGTGACCACCCGCCAGATCGCCGAGACAGCACAGGCCAATGTCTCCATGATCCGCTACTACTTCGGCAGCAAAGAAGGGCTGTACGAGGAAATGATCCGGGAAACCCTCAACCCGCTCCTCGATATCCTCGACGGGCCGCTGCTGAATACGGTGGACGGCTTTTCCGGATTCCTGCGGCTGTACTACGACGCGATGTCCACCCGGCCGGAGTTTCCCAAGCTGATCCTCAAGGTCCTGGCCCTGAAGCAGGGCCCCGGGCGGCGCTTCATCCAGCAGCTGCTGGAACGAGGCCGTACCCGGGGAGCGCGCAAGCTAGGCGAGCTGAAGGCCGGCGGGCAGGTCGACGCCGGCATCGACCCGGACATCCTGCGCATGGCCTTCGTCAGCCTGGCGATGATGCCCATGCTCCTGAAAGATATCTTCGAAGAACAGATGGGACGCCCGATGGACGAGGCATTCCTCGCCCGGCTGGCGGAATTCAACGGCCACCTGTTCGCCGCCGGCCTGGCTGCCGCCCCCAAGGAGACCTTATGACCTTCCAGAAGAATGCCGGCGCCGTACGGCGCTTCAATCGCATCATGAAATTCGGCGCCTGGCTGATGGATCTGCCCAGCCGACTGATACCGCCTCCCTTCCGGCTGATGCAGATCAGCTCCGCCTTCTGGCAATCCCGCGCCCTTTACCTCGCGGCCCGGCTCAACCTCGCTACCCACCTCGGCGATGGGAAGATGGCTATCGCGGAACTGGCCGCCCGAGCCGGAGTCCAGGCCGATGCCCTGGGCAGGCTGCTGCGCCTGCTGGCCGCCATGGGCATCTTCTCCGAACCCTCCCCTGGGGTATGGCGCAACAACCGCCTGTCCAATCATCTGCGGCCCGTCCATCCCCAGGGTGTACGGGCCATGATCGTGATGCACAACGCCCCATTCATGAGCCGTCCCTGGTACGAGCAACTGGAGAATGGCGTCCGCAACGGCACGCCGCCCTTCGAACTGGCCTACGGCGAAGAGCTGTACGACTACCTCGACCGCCATCCGGAGGACGACCGGCTGTTCTCGGAGGCCATGGACTGTGTGGCCGCCCTGACCGGCGACGGCTTCGCCCGGGATTTCGACTGGGGACGCTTCGCCCGGATCATCGACGTAGGCGGCTCCCGGGGCAGCAAGTCCCTGGCCATCCTGAAGCGCCATCCGCAACTCACCGCCCTGGTGGTCGACCGGCCGCCCGTGGTTGCCGAAGCCCAGTCCTTTTGGGCCGCCCATCCCGCCGAAGCCTGCGACCGCCTGAGTTTCCTGGCCGGCGACCTGTTCGGCGAACTTCCCGCCGCCGGCGGCGAGGGCGACATCTATCTGCTTTCCGCCGTTTTCCACGCCTTCGACGACGACGCCACGGTGCGCGCCCTTCGGAACCTGGCCCTGGCCGTCGGCGGCAGCGGGGCCCGCATCGCCCTCCTCGAACTCGTCCTGCCGGAGACTGGCGCCGATATCGCCAGCGCATCCTTCGACATGCAGATGTTCATGGGCACCCGGGGCCGGGAACGCACCCTCTCCGAGTGGAATCGACTCGTTGGCGATGCCGGCCTTCGGCTGGAAGAGGTGGTCGGACTCCAGGGCTTCGGCAACATCCTCGTCCTGCAGGTAGCTGGCTAGCCCCGGTGCCCCCAATACCAGCTGGGTAGCCCGCCCCGCCCGCCGCCGACCCCCTGCCGGTGGCGGCTAGGCAGATGCCCGTCCACCGCGGTGATCCAGGGCACCAGCAGGGGCTCGGCGTGGCTGTATCCGGTGAATATCTCCGGCAGGCGGTAGCCGAACCAGCGATAGGCGGCCAGGAGCCGGACCGTGGTTTCGGCCTCGGCCAGGGTGGCCCGTTCCGGCACCTCGGGGATGAAATTGAGCCGGACCGGCTTGCCCCGGTGGGCGGCGTAGGCCCAGTCCCGCCAGGCGGCATCCATGTCCTCGTCCCGGATGGACATGGGGGCCATGGAAAAAGTGTGCTTCAGGGGCAGGGTCATGCCCTTCAGCCGGTCCAGGAAGGCCGCCCGGGCAAGCTGCTCGTCGGGAACATGGGGCGAGAAGAAGCCGTCCCCACTGTCGGCATGGAGGAGGAACAGGGATAGCAATGCCTCCAGCCGGTTGTCCCCGGACATTTCGGCGATCTGCTCCAGATAGGCTAGCGTAGCCGCGATCCGGAAGCCCCGGGCCGGAATGGGCGACTGCTTGGTGCCCATGAGCCGGGCCACCACCCGGTGCTCGTTGGGGGTCAGCCCCGCCACCACGCCTTCTTCCTCTTGATGGCCGTAACGGCCCGCACGGCCGGCGATCTGCTGGAGGAGCGGCACCGGCAAGTCGATGCGCTCCACCCCGTCGTATTTCTGCACCGAGGTGAATACCACCCGCTCGATGGGCAGGTTGAGGCCCATGCCGATGGCGTCGGTAGCGACCAGGATGGCGGCATCGCCGTTGGCGAAGCGGTGGGCTTCCCGCTCCCGCACCTCCGGCGACAGGGCGCCGTAGATGCAGGCCACCGACTTGCCCAGGCCGAGGAGGTCGTCCCTAAGATTGAGGGCATCCCGCCGGGAGAAGACGATGAGCGCATCCCCCGGCCGGACCTGGCGCAGGGCGCTCCTCGGCTGGGACGCCAGGGGCTCGCCCACCACCAGGGGGTGCTTCCTTTCCTTGCGCCGGATTTCCAGGGGCAAGCCCAGGCGGTTTGCCAGGGCCTTGAGGGCGGAATGGGCGGACGGTGCCCCCAGGCACCATATCTCCTCCGCATTGGCGCCGACCACGGCCTGGGTCCAGGCCCAGCCCCGCTCCGGGTCGTGGAGCATCTGGATTTCGTCGATGACGGCCACATCCACTTCCCGGGAGGGGTCCAGCATTTCGATGGTGGAAGCGGTCACCCGGCTGCCTTCCACGATGCGCCGCTCCTCGCCGGTGATCAGGGAAGCACTGACCCCGAATTCCTCGTTGAGGCGGGTGAAGGCTTCCAGGGCCAGGAGGCGCAGGGGCCCCAGGTAGATTCCGGTTTTCGCCGTCGCCAGCCGCTGGAAGGCATCGTAGGTCTTGCCGGAATTGGTGGGTCCCAGCACCGCGATGATCTTCCGGTTCCGGCGGCGGGCCGGGAAGGTATCCGGATAACCCGAGAGCTTCACCCGCTGACCGATCTGCTCGGCCAGGTTGCGCTGGCGGTCCCGGGCCTGGAGATCATGGAGCGACTGCTGGAGGGCCGGGCCGATGGCGGCCAGGTCCTGGGTTCCGCCCGCCCATTGGTCCCGCAGGCGCCGGAGCTTGGGCTGGAGCTTCTGGAAGACGCAAACCTCCAGGAAGGCGGCGATCTCCTTCTCGGCCGCCCCAAAGGCCGCATCCAGCTCCTCCCGGCGCTCGGCCAGTAGCCGCCGTTCGAGGGCATCCCGCTCCGCTGCGGGCAGGGCGTGCCAGCGGGACTGGGGCCCCAGGCTGCTTCCCCGGATATGGCCACGGAGCATGAAGGGCCCGGCCGCGGTGGCAATCTCCCGGCCGACGGTGAGCCACACCTGGTTCTGGTCGATGACCCGCGAGACGCGGAGTTCCTCGGCATTGGGCGGGGCGGCGGGCTGTTCCAGGGTCGGATTCAAGTCAGGTTCCACAGAAGGTTCGATAGCTGCCGGTGAAGGAAACCGGCGCCGGTTCCGCAAAGCGATCGAGGTCGGCGGACTCCTCGTAGGGGCGCTTGATGGCTGCCAGCAATTGCTCGAAGGGCTCCATATTGCCATCGTCCGACGCCGCGGCCAGGGCCTCTTCGACCCGGTGGTTGCGGGGGATGATCCAGGGGTTGGCCCGGCGCATTCGCCGGGCACGAGCGGCGGCGGCATCCGCACCGTTTCCATCCTCGGCGGCGCACCGCGCCTGCCATTTGGCCAGCCAGGCATCCAGGCCCGGCTGGTCGCAGATCAATGCCCGCAGCGGGGCCGGGTTGCCCTCCGCCCCATCGGCCAGCCGCCGCCACGCCAGGGTGAAATCGGCCTTATTCGCCGCAAGAAGGGCAAGCCACTCCTCCGCCAGGGCGGCATCCTCCGGCTCGCCGTTCCCGGCGAGACCCAGCTTCGCCGCCATCACCTCCAGCCGTCGGCGGCGGTAGAGGCCGGGGAAGGTATGGATGGCCTCGGTGGCCAGGGCGACGGCCTGTTCGTCGTCATCCGCCAGCAGGGGCAACAGGGTTTCCGCTAGGCGGGCCAGGTTCCACTGGGCGATCCCAGGCTGGTTTTCAAAGGCGTAGCGGCCGTATTCGTCGATGGAGCTGAACACCGCCCCGGGATCATAGGCCTCCATGAAGGCGCAGGGGCCGTAGTCGATGGTTTCGCCGGAAATGCTCATGTTGTCGGTATTCATGACACCGTGGATGAAGCCCACCCCCATCCATTGAGCCATCAGTGCCGCCTGCCGCGCCGTCACCGCCCGCAGGAACTCCAGGTAGGTGTCCTTGGCCCCCGCCAGCTCCGGGTAGTGCCGCTGGATGGCGTAGTCGGCCAGCCGCTTCACCTGCCCCTCCTTGCCGTTGGCCGCGAAGAACTCGAAGGTCCCGACCCGGATGTGGCTGTCCGCGACCCGGGTCAATACGGCACCGGGCAGCGTCCTTTCCCGATACACCGGATCGCCCGTGCCCACCACCGCCAGGGCGCGGGTGGTGGCAATGCCGAGGGCGTGCATGGCCTCGCCGATCAGCACCTCCCGCAGCATGGGGCCGACCGCGGCCTTGCCGTCGCCCCGGCGGGAAAACGGGGTTTTCCCCGAACCCTTGAAGGCGATGTCCCGGCGCTTGCCGTTCCGGTCGATGACCTCGCCGATGAGC
>JBLNBI010000257.1:0-11432 GCA_050259815.1 Actinomycetota bacterium
TTCCAGAACCGCAGCCAACTGCCGCGAAACCACAACCTGGGTCTGGCCGGACTCACGCTCAGCCAAGGTTTCGCCAACACAGAGAATGGGAATCAGGCCAGCGGCCTGAACAGCGACAAACTTTGCCGCAACAGTCTCATCAGACTCGCCATAAATGGCTCGGCGCTCAGAATGCCCGACGATGACGTAGCGGCAGCCGAAGTCATTCAACATACCTGCCGCAACTTCGCCAGTGTAGGCCCCTTGAGCAAACTCACTAACATTCTGAGCACCCCATACAACCGAGGAACCCGCAAGAGAGGACTGCGCCTGAGCCAAATAGGGAAAGGGCACACAAACCGCAACCTCGCAGGACAAGCCTGCGGCACCCGCTTTCACACCCGCCAGCAACTTGGCATTGCCGTCGAGATTGCCATGCATTTTCCAGTTACCGGCTACCAGTTTCTTACGCATATTCGTATCAGGCTCAGTCTGCGACAAACCTGATGATTATACTGGCCGCCGGCAGCCAGGGTCAAGGAAAGGCGCTTACTGGACGGCCTTTCGGACCGCGTCCGCAAGCCGCTCCGCAAGCCGTTCCACCTCACCCGCATCCTCACCCTCGACCATCACCCGCAGCTTGGGTTCGGTCCCCGAAGCTCGCAGCAATACACGACCGCGACCGGCCAGTTCGGACTCCACGTCCTTCTGAGCCCTCACGATGTCCGGATGATCCTTCCACGGAAAACCCTTGACGATGGCGACGTTCACCAACTTCTGCGGGTACAGGGTCAGCGCACCGAGGAGCGCCTTCAGATCGCCTCCGCTTTCCCGCAGCGCAGCGAGCACTTGCAGGGCAGCGACGATACCGTCTCCCGTGGTATGCCGATCCAGTGCCAGGATATGGCCGGAGTTTTCCCCGCCGAAAAGCCAGCTGTTGTCCAAAAGCCTCTCAACCACGTAGCGATCACCGACTGCAGCCCTGACAAAGGGAATCTCCCGCTTGGCAAGCGCATGCTCAAGAGCAAGATTGGACATCAGGGTACCCACAACCCCCGCCACTTTGCCGTGTCGCGCCCGGCTGCAGACGATGGCATAGAGCAGTTGATCTCCGTCGTAGAGGTTGCCTTCCCCATCGACCATCATGACCCGGTCGCCATCCCCGTCAAGCGCAATCCCCAGGTCGGCGCAATTGGCCACCACAGCTTCTTGCAGAGCCTTGGGAGCGGTAGCCCCCACGCCGTCATTGATGTTCAGGCCATTAGGCTGAGCACCGATGGCGATGACCTCCGCCCCCAATTCATGGAAGACATCGGGAGCGACATGGTATGCAGCGCCGTGGGCACAATCCACGACGATCTTCAGTCCTCGCAAGTCCAGGTCATTGGGAAAAGTGCTTTTGCAGAACTCGATATAACGGCCGCGAGCATCATCGATGCGTTGCGCCCGGCCAAGGTCGGCGGAGGGAACGCACTCGATGGGCGCCTCTACTCCCGCCTCGATGGCATGCTCCACCTCGTCCGGCAATTTGGTGCCCTGGGCGGAAAAAAACTTGATGCCGTTGTCGAAATACGGATTATGGGAGGCGGAAATCACGATGCCCGCCTGCAAGCGGAGCGCCCGGGTCAGGTACGCCACCGCCGGCGTCGGCAACGGACCCACCAGGCAGACATCCACGCCAGCCGCCGAGAAGCCCGCTTCCAGCGCAGCTTCGAGCATGTACCCCGACAGGCGAGTATCCTTGCCGATCAGCACCGCGGGCCGCTCCCGGCCCGGCAAGCCGTCCTGAGCCACCAGTACCTTACCCGCCGCATAGCCTAGCTTCATGACGAAATCAGGGGTGATGGGAGCCTGCCCTACCCGACCACGGACACCATCAGTTCCGAAATACTTCCTAGACATTCTGTTCTCCCTTCTCAATCGCCGCCCAAACTGCAAGGGCATCTTTGGTGTCAGCCACGTCATGGACGCGGAGTATCGCCGCGCCTCTCTGGGCAGCCAGCATTGCTGCCGCCACACTGGCGGCACGGCGCTCTTCCACCAACCGGCCGGTGATTGCCCCGAGCATCGTTTTCCGGGAAACACCGACCAGCACCGGATAGCCGTCCGCCACCAAATCAGGCAGGCACTGGAAAAGCGCCAGGTTATGTTCAAGGGTCTTGCCAAATCCGAATCCCGGATCCACGACGATGCGATCTCTTGCCACCCCCGCCTGGAGACACTCCGCCGACCGACTTCTCAGGTAAGCGCGCACATCGGCCACCACTTCGTCATAGACCGGCTGCTGCTGCATGGTTCGCGGCTCTCCAAGCATATGCATGAGGCAGAGGCCGCAATTACTGTCTACAACCGCCTCCAGCGCCCGCGGATCCCGGAAGCCGCTTATGTCGTTAATCATGTCGGCACCGGCAGCCAATGCCGCAGCCATGACCTCCGGCTTGTAGGTATCGATAGAGATGGGCACACCCCAGCTGGAAATGCGCTCGAGTACCGGCAGCAAGCGATCCAGCTCTTCCTGCAGCGGTGTGGGGACAGCCCCCGGACGGGATGACTCGGCCCCGATGTCGAGAATATCGGCGCCCGCCTCGAACTGCTCGCGGGCATGGGCGACCGCACGATCGACATCACTGGACAGGCCGTCGCCGGAAAAGGAATCCGGAGTGAGATTGACGATGCCCATCACCAGAGGACGATCGAACTTAAGCTTGAATCTTCCGCAGAGTATTTCTGTCATGGGACATAAAAACAAAAGGCCGGGAGGATTCTCCCGGCCTTCGTATTATCGCCGATTATCCCTTCAAGCCGTAGCGGGCGCGTTGGGCTCGGCTCCCGGCGAATTGCTGGAGGCCGGCGGACGCGGCAGATTCTGGCTCGGCTTGGGAGGGCGCGGCGCCTTGCCGGCCATGATATCATCGATCTGGTCGGCATCGATGGTTTCCCATTCGAGCAACGCCTTGGTCATCACCTCAACCTTATCCCGGTTCTCTTCAAGCAGGCGCTTGGCAAGGCCGTACTGCTCGTTGATGATGCGGCGGATTTCACCATCTACCTGCTGCATGGTCGCTTCGGAAACACTCTTGTGGGTCGTCACCGAACGACCGAGGAAAACCTCACCTTCGTTCTCGCCATAAACCATGGGCCCCAGGGCGTCGGACATGCCGTAGCGGGTAACCATATCCCAGGCCATGGAGGTAGCGCGCTCGAAGTCGTTCGAAGCACCGGTGGTCATCTGGTTCATGAACAGCTCTTCCGCCACCCGGCCGCCGAAGAGGACGGCGATCCGGTTCATCAGGTACTCCCGGTCATAGGCATAGCGGTCCTGCTCCGGAAGCTGCATGGTGACACCCAGCGCCCGGCCCCGGGGAATGATGGTGACCTTGTGCACCGGATCGGACTTGGGCAGGAGCTTGGCCACCACAGCGTGGCCGGACTCGTGGTAGGCGGTGTTGCGCTTCTCTTCCTCGCTCATGACCATGCTGCGGCGCTCGGCACCCATCATGATTTTGTCCTTGGCCTTCTCGAAATCGTCCATATCCACCAGGCGCTTGTTGCCCCGGGCAGCGAAAAGGGCAGCCTCGTTTACCAGGTTGGCCAAGTCGGCGCCGGAGAAACCCGGCGTGCCGCGGGCGATAACGTCCGCTCTCACGTCGCCGGCAATGGGCACCTTGCGCATATGGACCTTCAGGATCTCCTCCCGGCCGCGGATATCCGGCAGGGGAACGACCACCTGGCGGTCGAAGCGGCCAGGACGGAGCAATGCAGGATCAAGGATATCCGGACGGTTGGTGGCTGCGATGACGATGATGCCGGTGTGGCCTTCGAAGCCGTCCATCTCGACCAGCAGCTGGTTCAGGGTCTGTTCCCGCTCGTCGTTGCCGCCCCCCAGGCCGGCGCCCCGATGGCGGCCGACCGCATCGATTTCATCGATGAAGATGATGCAGGGGGCGTGCTTCTTGGCATTCTCGAACATGTCCCTGACCCGGGCAGCGCCCACGCCCACGAACATTTCAACGAAGTCCGAGCCGGAAATGGAGAAGAAGGGCACCTTGGCTTCGCCGGCGATAGCCTTGGCGAGCAGGGTCTTGCCGGTACCCGGGTTGCCGACCATCAGCACACCCTTCGGGATGCGGCCGCCCAGCTTCTGGAACTTGGAGGGATCCCGCAGGAAATCCACCAGCTCCTGCACCTCCTCCTTGGCCTCGTCGCAACCAGCCACGTCGGCAAAGGTGATGGTGTTCTGGGCTTCGTCCATCATGCGGGCGCGGGACTTGCCGAAGGAGAAGGCACCGCCGCGGCCGCCACCCTGCATCTGACGCATGAAAAACACCCAGACGCCGATCAGGAGCAGCATGGGGAACCAGCTGACGAAGATATTCATCAGCATGGAGGGCTCTTCTTCGGGACGGGCTTCGATCTTGACGCCGCTCTTGAGAAGGTCGGAGACCAGCCACAGGTCAGGCGGCGCGTAGGACGTGATCTTCTTGCCATCGGTGGTGGTGGCCTTGAGAGTACGTCCTTCCATGACCACCTTGCTGACGTGGCCCTGCTTCACTTCCTCGATGAACTGGGAATACTCCATCGAGCCCTGCGCCACCTGACGGGTGTTGAATTGATTGAACACCGTCATCAGCACGAGGCCGATGATCAGCCAGATTGCGAGGTTTTTGAACATATTGTTCAAGCTTGCTCTCCTTTTCCTACGTCGAGCCCTAAAAATGTCATTCTAAACAACAAAACCGTCACCGCAAGCTGCGACCCAGCAAATAAAGCTCGGGGCTGCGATCCCGGGAGGCCTGTGGCTTCCGAATCACCACGGTTTTGAATGCTTCGCGCATGGCCCGGAGGAAGTTGTCGTAATCGGTTCCTTGGAACACTTTGACCAGGAAACTTCCCTCCGGTTTCAGGTTGGCGCACGCAAACTCGAGGCCCAACTCAGCAAGGTGCATGACGCGGGCCTGATCCACCAGCGATACCCCCGACATATTAGGAGCCATGTCGGATAGAACCACCCCGACCTTGCGACCATGGAGACGGGCTTCGAGTTCCCGCAATACATCATCTTCTCGAAAATCGCCCTGAATAAATTCGACACCGTGGATCGGCTCCATTTCCAGCAGGTCCAGGCCGATCACCTTACCGGATTCACCTACCCGCTTCGCCGCTACCTGGGACCAGCCGCCGGGCGTCGCCCCCAGATCGACCACCACCTCACCCGGCCTCAGAAGATGGTCCTTATCGTCGATCTCCATGAGCTTGAAGGCGGCGCGGGACCGCCAGCCTTCCTTCTTGGCGAGTTGAACGTACGGGTCGTTTACGTGCTCCCGCATCCATGCCTTGCTGGTCCTGGTTCTAGCCATTCGGTAAAATGCCGTTTTTAAAAAGGTTACCCGATGCTGCAAATATCTTCTGACGAGCGCCGCAGCCTGCGCGCCCGGGCCCATGGCCTCAATCCTGTCGTCTCCATCGCCCAGAGCGGCCTCACCGATGCCGTCCTCAAGGAAATCGACGTCAGCCTCAAGGCCCACGAGTTGATCAAGATCCGCGTCTACAACGACAACCGTGACGAGCGCGAAGCCTTCCTGACCACCATCTGCCAGGAACTCGAAGCTGCCGCGGTGCAGCATATCGGCAAGCTTCTGGTCGTATGGCGCCCCGCTCCGGACGATGAATCCGAAACGTCGGCCAAACCCAAGGCCAAGCCCCGCCGCCCGGCTCCCCGCCGCACCAAGCGCAGCTTCCAGAACTGAGTCACTTGAGCCCACGGCTGGCTGAAACCACCAGCCAAAGGCCGAGAACACTTTGTATCAGGTAGAGGATGGAGGAGATTCCGTGCCAGGCAGCGAAGCGGTCGCGCAGCACGGTTTCCATTACATCCCGCGGCCACGCTTCGGCCTTGAATTGTGCCATCAATGGCTGGATGCCGAATTGGCTGGCCGCCGTCAGCAGCACAATCCCCAGCGCCAGCCAAAACACCGTCCGCTTCAGGACGGCTGCCCGGAAACGGGCCGAGAGAAAAGCTATCAGATAGGCGCCGCAGCCCAAGCCGATCCAACCCATCAAGGAAAAGAGCTTGCCGGCCACTAGGCCGGCCAACTGACGATCACCCAAGGTGGCGAACAAGGTCGGCGCCACCACGTAACCGATTGCCCACATGCCGCCCATCCAGGCGGCCAGGGCGATGTAATACAGGGACTCCGTGAAGTTGCGCACGGCGAGGCTTATTCGTACCTCACGTCGAGGACTTCGTATTCGCGCATGCCACCCGGGGCCTGGACTTGAGCGATATCCCCGGCGTACTTGCCGATCAGGGCACGGGCCATGGGGGAACTGACCGAAATTTTCCCGGCCTTGATGTCCGCCTCGTCTTCGCCGACGATCTGATAGGTGAATTGATCGCCGGAGTCCTGGTCTTCCATATCCACGGTTGCGCCAAAAACGCAGCGCCCGTCAGCATCCAGCAGCTTGGGATCGATGATCTGGGCGTTGGAGAGCTTGCCCTCCACCTCCTGGATACGCCCTTCGATGAAACCCTGGCGCTCCTTGGCAGCATCGTACTCGGCGTTTTCGGACAGATCGCCGTGGGAACGGGCTTCGGCAATGGCGGCGATGACGTTCGGCCGATCGACAGTCTTCAAGCGGTGCAACTCGGCCCGCAGTTTCTCGGCGCCGGTCACGGTCAGCGGAATTTTGCTCATTCTTCTCTTCTACCAAAGCAAAACCGCCGGCGCCCCAAGGGGCCACCCCGGCGGTTCGGGTTGATTTATCAGTGCAGCTGGGCGTGCAGAGCCTGGATAGGATACACCACCAGATCCCCCATGTTGCGAATCCCTTCGGCCGCTGCTTCGGCGCCCCAGATGGTCGTGTACATGGTGACCCGCTGCTGCAGGCCGGAAGTCCGGATGGAGCGCGAGTCGTTGATGGCTTGGCGCTTTTCCTCAACCGTGTTGATGATCAAGGCAATCTCGTTATTCTTGATCATATCCACGATATGGGGACGTCCCTCGGTCACCTTGTTCACCGGCTGGACCGGCAGGCCGGCAGCCTCGATGGCATGGGCCGTACCGCGAGTGGCGACCAGATGGAAGCCGGCCTCGTGCAGGTGGCGAGCCACCTCGACGGCCTTCGCCTTGTCGCTGTCCTTGATGGACAGGAAGGCCTTGCCACCATGGGGCAGACGGACACCGGCAGCGAGCTGGGACTTCACGAAAGCCTCGGCAAAGGTGGTACCGACGCCCATGACTTCGCCGGTGGACTTCATCTCGGGGCCGAGGATGGTATCCACGCCCGGGAACTTGACGAAGGGGAACACCGCTTCCTTGACGGAGAAGTAAGGAGGAATGACTTCCTTGGTCACGCCCTGGTCCTTCAGGCTGCGACCGGCCATGCAGCGAGCTGCGATCTTGGCCAGCTGCAGGCCGGTGGCCTTGGAGACGAAGGGAACGGTCCGGGATGCCCGGGGGTTCACTTCCAGCACGTAGACCGTCTCGTCCTTGATGGCGAACTGGACGTTCATCAGGCCGCAGACGTTCAACGCCTTGGCCATGAGCTTGGTCTGGCGGCGCAGCTCGTCCTGAACGGACGGGGACAGGGAGTACGGCGGCAGGGAGCAGGCGGAGTCACCGGAGTGCACGCCAGCCTGTTCGATGTGCTCCATGACGCCGCCGATGATGACTTCCTCGCCATCGGACAAGGCATCCACGTCACACTCGACGGCATCGTTCAGGAAGCGGTCCAGGAGCACAGGGGAGTCGTTGGAGACCTTCACAGCCTCCCGCATGTAGCGCTCCAGGTCCTTCTGCTCATGGACGATTTCCATGGCACGTCCGCCCAGCACGTAGGAGGGGCGAACCACCAGGGGATAACCGATCTCGGCGGCGAGGCGCAGTGCCTCTTCCTCAGTGCGGGCCGTCCGGTTGGGAGGCTGCTTGAGGCCAAGGTCGTGGAGCAGTTTCTGGAACCGCTCCCGGTCTTCGGCCACGTCAATGGATTCCGGGCTGGTACCAATGATGGGCACGCCGTTGGCCTCCAGGGCCAGGGCCAGCTTCAGCGGGGTCTGGCCGCCGTACTGGACGATGACGCCCACCGGCCTCTCCACGCTGACGATTTCCAGGACGTCTTCCAGGGTCAGGGGCTCGAAATACAGCCGGTCGGAAGTATCGTAATCGGTGGAGACGGTTTCCGGATTGCAGTTGACCATGATGGTCTCGTAGCCGTCTTCCCGCATGGCCATGGCGGCATGGACGCAGCAGTAGTCGAACTCGATGCCCTGGCCGATGCGGTTCGGACCGCCGCCCAGGACCATGATCTTCTTCTTGTCGGTCGGGTTGGCCTCGCACTCGTCCTCGTAGGTGGAGTACATGTAGGCGGTACCGGTAGCGAATTCGGCGGCGCAGGTGTCGACGCGCTTGTACACCGGACGCACGCCCAGGCTGTGACGGCGCTCGCGCACTGCCGACTCGGTGGTCTTGGTGAGGTAAGCCAGACGGCGATCGGAGAAGCCCTTGCGCTTCAGGTAGCGCAACTCGTCAGCAGAGATGTCGGCAAGGGTGCGC
The DNA here is from genome assembly GCA_050259815.1 of Actinomycetota bacterium. Classification (GTDB taxonomy): domain Bacteria; phylum Pseudomonadota; class Gammaproteobacteria; order Burkholderiales; family Rhodocyclaceae; genus JAGTRP01. The sequence continues at coordinate 8,532 of JBLNBI010000257.1, forward strand.
TTCTCGATGGCCAGTTCCAGATCGACGATCTCCTTGATCTGGACCAGGAACCAGGGGTCGATCTTGGTCAGATCGAAGACCTTTTCTACGGACATGCCGACGCCGAAGGCATCGGCAACGTACCACAGGCGGTCCGGGGACGGGCGGGCCAGCTGTTCATCGATGGTTTCCGGATCGACGGACTTCAGGTTGAAACCATCCACACCCACTTCCAGGCCGCGCAGGGCCTTCTGCAGGGACTCCTGGAAGGTGCGGCCGATGGCCATCACCTCGCCCACGGACTTCATCTGGGTGGTCAGGGTGGAGTCGGCCTGGGGGAACTTCTCGAAGGCGAAACGGGGCACCTTGGTGACCACGTAGTCGATGGAGGGCTCGAAGGAGGCCGGGGTCTTGCCGCCGGTGATCTCGTTGGCCAGCTCGTCCAGGGTGTAGCCGATCGCCAGCTTGGCTGCCACCTTGGCGATGGGGAAGCCGGTGGCCTTGGAGGCCAGGGCGGAGGAGCGGGAAACCCGGGGGTTCATCTCGATGACGATCATGCGACCGTCCTTCGGATTGATGGAGAACTGGACGTTGGAACCGCCGGTATCGACGCCGATCTCGCGCAGCACCGCGATCGAGGCGTTGCGCATGATCTGGTATTCCTTGTCCGTCAGGGTCTGGGCCGGCGCCACGGTGATGGAGTCACCGGTGTGGACGCCCATGGGATCCAGGTTCTCGATGGAGCAGATGATGATGCAGTTGTCCGCCTTGTCGCGGACCACTTCCATCTCGTATTCCTTCCAGCCAAGCAGCGATTCCTCGATCAGCAGCTCGTTGGTTGGCGAGGCTTCGAGACCGCGCTTGCAGATGGTCTCGAACTCTTCCATGTTGTAGGCGATTCCGCCGCCGGTACCACCCAGGGTGAAGGACGGGCGGATGATGGTCGGGAAGCCGATGGCGGCCTGCACCTGGTAAGCCTCTTCCATGCTGTGCGCGGTGGCCGACTTGGCGGAACCGAGACCGATCTTGGTCATCGCGTCCTTGAACTTCTGGCGGTCCTCGGCCTTGTCGATCGCTTCCTTGGAAGCACCGATCAGCTCGACGCCGAATTTCTCAAGCACGCCTTCGCGGTCGAGATCGAGCGCGCAGTTCAGCGCGGTCTGGCCGCCCATGGTGGGCAGCAGGGCGTCGGGACGCTCCTTCTCGATGATCTTGGCCACGACCTGCCAGGTAATAGGCTCGATGTAGGTCACGTCGGCCATCTCCGGGTCGGTCATGATGGTGGCCGGATTGGAGTTCACCAGGATGACCTTGTAACCCTCTTCCCGCAGGGCCTTGCAGGCCTGGGCGCCGGAGTAGTCGAATTCGCAGGCCTGGCCGATGATGATCGGGCCGGCGCCGATGATGAGAACGCTTTTTATGTCTGTACGCTTGGGCATAGCTTGCCTCTGAATCTTGCGACGGCCTTACTTGGCCGGCTGCAGCGCGGCCATGCCGCGCTCCATGGTGTCGATGAAACGGTCGAACAGGTAGGCCACGTCGTGGGGACCGGGGCTCGCTTCCGGGTGCCCCTGGAAGGAGAAGGCCGGCACGTCGGTACGGGCAATGCCCTGGAGGGAACCGTCGAACAGGGAAACGTGGGTCGCCCGCAGATTGGCCGGCAGCGACGAGGCATCCACCGCGAAGCCGTGGTTCTGGCTGGTGATCAGCACCTGGCCGGTATCCATATCCTTGACCGGATGATTGGCACCGTGGTGACCGAACTTCATCTTGGCGGTCTTGGCGCCGGATGCCAGGCCCAGCAGCTGGTGACCCAGGCAGATGCCGAAAGTCGGGATGCCCTTGGCCAGGAATTCGCGGATGGCGGCGATGGCGTAGTCGCAGGGCTCCGGATCGCCGGGGCCGTTGGACAGGAAGACGCCGTCCGGATTCATGGCCAGCACGTCGGCAGCCGGGGTTTGGGCCGGCACCACGGTCAGCTTGCAGCCGCGAGCCGCCAGCATGCGCAGGATGTTCTTCTTGACGCCGAAATCGTAGGCCACCACGTTGAAACGGGGCTTGGCACCGGGCACGTAGCCTTCCAGAGTCCATTCCCCTTCATTCCAGGGATAGGATTCCTTGGCGCTGACCACCTTGGCCAGATCCATGCCGGACAGCCCGGGGAAGGCGCGAGCCATGGCTAGCGCCTTGGATTCGTCGATTTCGCCGGCCAGGATGCAACCTGCCTGGGCGCCCTTTTCCCGCAGGATGCGGGTAAGCTTGCGGGTATCGATACCGGAAATGGCGACGATGCCGTGCTTCTTCAGGTAATCGGGCAGGGTGTCCTGCTGACGCCAACTGGAAGCCCGGGGCGGCAGGTCACGGATGACCAGGCCGGCGGCGTAGTTGGCAACCGATTCGAAATCCTCGGCATTGCAGCCGACGTTGCCGATATGGGGATAGGTCAGCGTGACGACCTGACGACAGTAGGACGGATCCGTCAGGATCTCCTGGTAACCGGACATGGCGGTATTGAAAACCACCTCGCCACTGGTCACCCCGTCTGCCCCGATGGATTGCCCTTTAAAAATGGTTCCGTCGGCGAGGGCTAGTATGGCGGGTGAAAATGCGGGCAGTAACGACACGACCTGCTCTCCTGGATATTGTCTTTTAGATACGCCAAGCGGGGAGGCACAAAGCTCCCCGCTCGCATGGTTCAAACTTTCAGATTATACCCGAAACCCCCCACCCCCAGCAAACCAGCGGGGCACACACACCCCGCAAACCCTGCTGGAATGGAGTCTTTCGGGGCGCCCTAGCGCAGCCCCAACACATCCTGCATATCGAACAGGCCATTCGCCTTTCCGGCCAGGAACTGGGCCGCCCGCAGGCTGCCGAGGGCATAGGGCATGCGGCTGCTGGCCTTGTGGCTGATCTCCACCC
>JBLNBI010000258.1:0-3940 GCA_050259815.1 Actinomycetota bacterium
GGAAAAAATTGTTATCGAGGCGACCGAACGCACGCCCCGCACCGCGTTCGATCCCGATGCCCGCCACCTGATGCTCCGTGGCGAATCCTATCCCGAGGACGCCGCAGCCTTCTTCGGCCCGCTCCAGCAGGCCCTGCGCGACTTCATCCCGCAGCTGGGCAGCGATGCCTTCGTGGTGGACCTGGAGCTGAGCTATTTCAACAGCAGCAGCGCCAAGGCATTGATGAACATGTTCATGCTCCTGGAGCAGGCCGCCGCGGCGGGACGCACCATCCGGATCAACTGGCACTTCCATCCGGACGACGACACCATGGCGGAATTCGGCGAGGATTTCGCCGAAGATTTCAAGCACGCCGGCTTCGCCCTATGCCCGATTCAGGCCGGCTGAAAGGCAAATCCGCGACACGCAGACACCCCGATTCGGACAGCGAATTTTCCCTGTTCGACGAGGAAGAGCAGGTCATCCGGGAAGCCGAGGAGATGATCGCCAAGCTGGGGCAGGTCGCTGAAGGCGTGCGCCGGCTGGATGCGGCCTACGACCAGGGTTACCGGGAGCAGCGCCGCCTCCTCACCATCGGCGACCGCCTGCAGTCGGATCTTCACCAGGCAAACCAGGCCCTCGCCGCCCAGGCTGACCAACTGATCGCGGCCCAGTGCCACCTGGAGCATTCCCTGGAGCAGGAAAGGCAGAGCCGGATGCTCCAGAGCCGTTTCCTGGCCATGGTATCCCACGAGTTCCGGAATCCCCTGGCGGTGGTGAGCACGACGGTGCAGGTGCTCCAGACCCTGTCCGAGGACAAGCATCCGGAATGGGAACCCCTTTACCAGCGGCTCCTGAATGCCGTGCAGCGCATGTCGACCCTGATCGAGGACTGCCTGGCGAGCGAGCGGGTGTCCATCGAGAACGTGGGCATCCAGAACATTCCCTTTCCGGTCCGGAACATCCTGCTGGAAGCGGCCGCCCCCTTCAGCGACAGTGCCCGGCATCCGCTCACCCTGGACCTGGACAGCGTCGACGCCGAAGTGGTCGGCGATCCCGCCCTGCTGCGGGTGGCGGTCTCCAACCTTCTGGACAATGCGGTGAAATACTCGCCCCAGGACGGCCCCGTGGCCCTGACCACCCGCCTGGATGGCGATGGCGGCATTGCCATCGAAGTGGCGGACCAGGGCATCGGTATCCCGAAAGACATGCGGGAAGCGATTTTCCAAAAATACATCCGGGGCACCGTGCCCGAGAGGATTCCCGGGGCGGGCCTCGGCCTCTTCCTCGTCGACTGGATCGCCAAGCTCCATGGCGGTGAGATCACCGTGGAATCGGACCTGGGCAAAGGCAGCCGCTTCCGCCTGCGCCTTCCCCTGTACCGTAACCCAGCCCATCCGCCGGAGGATTCTTCGGCATTTGACAGATGAACATGGCCAACACATCGGATCAGGGCGAGTTTTCCCTCTTCGCCCAGGAAGAGAAGGTCATCCGGGACGCCGGGATCATGATCGGCACCCTGGAGGACGTTTCGGGGAGCGTGCGCCGCCTGGCCCAGGCCTACCAGCGGTCCTATCGGGAGCAGTGCCGCCTGGTGCGGATCAGCGACCGGCAGCAGCTCGAGCTGCGCAATGCCAACAAGGAACTGGATATCCGGGCGGCCGAGCTGAATCGCCTCAACGAGGCACTGAAGCGGGAAATCGAGGTCCGCGAACGCCTTGCCGACGAATTGAGGCGCGTTGCCCGGGAGGACGCCCTGACCGGCCTCTTCTCCCGGCGCCATCTGTTCGAGCTGGGCCAGCACGAATTCAACCGCCGCCGGCGCCACGCCCAGCGCCTGAGCTTCCTGATGATGGACCTGGACCATTTCAAACAGATCAACGACAGCCACGGCCACGGCGCCGGAGACGAGGTGCTGCGCTGTTTCGGCAACCTCTGCCGGGATTCCTTCCGGGATGTGGACATCGTCGGGCGCATCGGGGGGGAGGAATTCATGGCCATCCTTCCCAGCACCGGCGCCGAAGGGGCCAGCCTGGTGGCCAGCCGGCTCCGGGAAAAGCTGCAGGCCCTGACTGTTTCCGTCCCCGGCGGAATCATCCGGGTGAGCCTGAGCATCGGCATCACGGAAGCCCTGGCCGGGGATGACAGCTTCGACAAGGCGACCATGCGCGCCGACGCAGCCCTCTATGCGGCAAAGAACGCCGGGCGCAACCGTATCCGGGTGCTGCCGCCGGAGCTTGCCGCGAATGCCGCCGAGGCAGCCGAATGAAGCGGCTTTTCATTGCCCTCCTCTGCCTTGCCCTGACCTGGGTGACCGGGCCAGCCGCCGGCGAGGCGAATTCCCGCAGCTACGTGATCGGCGTCGAGAATACCGACTACTACCCCCTGTCCCGAATCGAGAAGGGCAGCTATACCGGTTTCGCCCGGGAACTCCTGGATGCGTTCGCCCAGGCCCGGGGCTACCGGTTCGAATACCGGCCCTTCCCCGTTCCGCGGCTGTTCGCCAACTTCGTCCAGGGCGAGGTGGATTTCAAGTTCCCGGACAATGCTTACTGGCAGTCCGAATTGCGGCGGGGCAAGAACATCATCTACAGCGCCGCCGTCGCCACCTACATTGATGGCGCCATGGTGCGGCCGGAGCTGGCGGATGCCGGAATGGAGCGGGTACGGACCCTCGGGGTGGTCTCCGGCTTCACCCCCTGGGCCTGGAAGGACGCCATCGCCCGGGGGGACGTCACCCTCCGGGAAAACACCGACATCGCCGCCCTGGCCGAGCAGGTGGTGGCCAAGCGGGTGGATGCCGCCTACGGCAGCGTGGCGGTCATGACCTATCGCCTGGACCATGTCCTGAAGACGCCCGGCGCCCTGGTGTTCAACCCGAAGCTGCCCTATTCCAAGGACCAGTACTTCCTTTCCACCATGAAGCATCCCGAGGTGATCCGCGAGTTCAACGACTGGCTGAGGAGCAACGGGGCAACGGTCCGCGCCCTCAAGGCCAAGTACGCCGTCGAGAAGGGCGTCGTCCAGTGATGGTTGGGACCAGCCGACGGGAGGCATGGTGAGCCTCGCCAAGATTCCCTTTTCCCAGGGCCTCACCTTCCGCCAGGCGGCCACCACCCTGGCGGTGTTCATGGTCCTCGGTCTCCTGGGCAGCGCCGTCGAGTTCTTCGTGCAGTGGCGGGATGTCCGGAACGAGACCCTGTCCCACATGCACCAGGTCGCCAACCTGATCGAGGGCAGTGCTGCCGAAGCCGCCTACCAGCTCAATCCGGACCTCGCCGACCGGGTCGTGGCGGGGCTGTTGGGAGACGATGCCATCGAAGAGGCGATCCTCAAGGACAATTTCGGCAAGATCCTCGCCCGGCGGGCCAAGGAACGGCCGGTTGAAGGGCTGAGCGCCCGCCTGGGCCCTATTCTCTTCGGTGATCTCGCCCGGCATTCCCTGCCCCTGGACCACGACCTTTCGGAACAGGTCCAGGAAAATGTCGGCAGCCTGGAAGTCATCCTGGCCCCCTCGGTGATGGCCAAGCGGGTCCTGGACCTGACTGCCATCAATTGGACCCTCTTCCTGGTCCGGGACATCCTGATCGCGGCCTTGGTGGTGGGCATCTTTTACCTCATGATCACCCGTCCCCTGGTGCGGCTGAGCCAGGCCATTTCCCAGGTTGACCCCGGGCAGCCCGGCAACTGGCCCGCTCCCCGCTTCCGCAGGCACGAGCGGGACGAGCTCGGGCTCCTGGTGAAGACCCTGGACCGGCTTCTCCAGGCCTTCCAGCAAGGGTTGCGGCAGCGGGACAAGGCCCAGGGGGAACTGCTCCAGCTCACCCAGGAACTGGAAAAACGGGTGGATGACCGCACCCGGGAGCTGCAGGAAACCATGGAAGCCCTGGCCGCCGAGAAAGCCGAGCTGGACCGGGCCCATGGGGAACTGGCCAAGGCCAACCGGCTGGTGCTGGAGAG
>JBLNBI010000259.1:0-2834 GCA_050259815.1 Actinomycetota bacterium
CGGCTTCTGCACCGGCATCGCCGGGCCTTCCCGGGACCTGCTGGTGCGCCGGGCGGCCACTTCACGCTTCGGCCAGGCGGCCTATGGACGGGTCTATGGCTTCGTGTACTCCGGGCTGGACGCCGGCCTGGCCGTGGCGCCCCTGGCCTTCGGCGGCTTCATGGATGGGCAGCGCTTCGGCGAGGTGCTGGTGGGCGTGGCTATCCTCCAGACCCTGGCCATTTTCACGGCCCTGCGGGTGGGGAAAACCGTCTAGCTTTTCCCGCAGCCTGGGAAGACCTGGCCGTGGAGTGGGCGCCACCGGCATCAGGCGGGGCAGGCCTCAGCTACGGAGAAGTCGATGGTGCTGCCCCCGGTGACGATCTCCTTCACCGCGCAACCGGAAATGGCTTCGATGACTGCAGCCTTGTGTTCGGCGGGAAAGTCCTCCGGGAACTGCACTTCGGTCCGGAAGCGGGCCAGGGTGAGCGGCCCGCCGGGGCCGGCGAAGGGCTTGCACTCGATGCGGATGCCGTCGGGGGAAACACCCAGGGCCTTGCAGGCTTTCTTTGCATAGACGGCGGCGCAGCCCGCCAGGGTGGCGTAGAAGGCTTCCAGGGGATTCATCAGGGAGCCGTCCACGGCGTACTGGACTTGGTGCTTGCCGCCGGCGACGGTGATGACGGGGGAGTTGGTGACGTTGGCCGAGAACATGGGAGCATGAAATATCAGGAAAATGTAATATTAGCATTATCTAACTTACAGTGCTGCGCCCTCGGCCTGGCGGATCTGCAAAATCAGGGCAAAAAAATGGGGCCCGGAGGCCCCTAAAGAGGGAAATACGCGCCTTGACCTTCGCTATACCCCGTCCGCCGCAACGCCAGACGGGGCCATTCCCCTCGGAGAGTCGTTAGATGACCGCTTGGCCGGCTGCCGGGCGGGGCCGGGAGGGGGCCAGCACGGTGGCTTCCCCTTCGATGACGGTGGTGTCGCCGACCCGGCACACGGTTTCCAGCACCACCCGGCGCTTTTCCGGCACCACGGACTTCACCGTCACCGTGGCGGTGACCGTGTCGCCGGGGCGCACCGGGGCGCGGAAGGCCAGGGTCTGGCCCAGGTAGATGGTGCCGGGGCCGGGCAGCCGGTTGGCGAGCGTCGCCGAGATCAGGCCGGCGGAGAGCATGCCGTGGGCGATACGACCGCCGAAGGGGGTGGAGGATGCATAGACCTCGTCCAGATGGACGGCGTTGATGTCCCCCGAGACGCCGGCGAAGAGGATGATGTCCGCTTCGGTGATGGTCTTCGAGAAGCTGGCGCTCATGCCGGGGCTCAAATCCTCGGCGCAGTAGCCTTCGCTCATTGGGTTCTCCTTACATGTTGGGGTAGTTGGGCCCGCCGCCGCCTTCCGGGACCGACCAGTGGATATTCTGGGTCGGGTCCTTGATGTCGCAGGTCTTGCAATGCAGGCAGTTCTGGGCATTGATCTGGAGCCGGGGCTCGCCACTGGTTTTGCCATTTTCCTCGCCCACCAGTTCATAGACGCCGGCGGGGCAGTAGCGGGTCTCGGGAGCGCCGTAGCGGGCGAGATTGACCGCGATGGGCACGCTGGCGTCCTTCAGCTGCAGGTGGCTGGGCTGGTTTTCCTCGTGGTTGGTGCTGGAGAGGAATACCGAAGACAGGCGGTCGAAGGTCAACACCCCGTCCGGCTTGGGATAGGCGATGGGGGCGTGCTTGGATTTGTCCTCCAGGGCCTCGTGGTCGGGGTGGTGGGAGAGCGTCCAGGGCGCCTTGCCCCGGAAGACGTAGGTGTCGATGGCGGCGAGGGCCAGGCCGGCCCACAGGCCGTGCCGGAAGCCCGGGCGGATGTTGCGCACCCCGTGCAGTTCCTCCCACAGCCAGCTCTGCTTCAAGAGCACCGGATAACGGATGGCCTCGGCGCCATTGGTGTCGGCACCCAGGTGCTCGAACACCGCCTCCGCCGCCACCATGCCGGACTTCATGGCCGTATGGCTGCCCTTGATCTTGGCGACATTGAGGAAGCCAGCGGTATCGCCGATCAGCAGCCCGCCCGGGAAGGTGAGCTTGGGAATGGACTGGAAGCCGCCTTCCGATAGGGAACGGGCTCCGTAGGCCACCCTCCGGGCACCCTCGAAGGTGGCGCGGATGTCCGGGTGGGTCTTGAAGCGCTGGAATTCCTCGTAGGGAGAAAGCCAGGGGTTCTTATAGTCCAGGCCCACCACGAAGCCCACCGCCACCAGGTTGTCCTCCAGGTGGTAGAGGAAGGAGCCGCCATAGGTGTCGGAGGGCAGGGGCCAGCCGACGGAGTGGATCATCTTGCCCGGCTGGTGCTTGGCCGGGTCGATCTCCCACAGCTCCTTGATGCCGATGCCGTAGGTCTGGGGCTGGGCGTTGTCCCGCAGCCGGAAGCGCTCGGCCAGGGCCTGGGTCAGGGACCCCCGGCAGCCTTCGGCGAACAGGGTCTGTTTGGCGTGGAGTTCCATGCCGGGCTGGAAATTGCCGGTGGGCTGGCCGTCACGGCCGATGCCCAGGTCGCCGGTGGCGACGCCCTTGACCCGGCCGTCTTCGTGATACAGCACTTCGGCGGCGGCGAAGCCCGGGTAGATTTCGACGCCCAGGGCTTCCGCCTGCTCGGCCAGCCAGCGGCAGAGGTTGCCCAGGCTGATGATGTAGTTGCCCTGGTTGTGCATCTGGGGCGGCGTGGGCAGGCGCCAGGACTTCTTTTCGGACAGGAAGAGGAAGCTGTCGTCCGTGGCCGGGGTGTGCAGCGGCGCGCCCCGCTCCTTCCAGTCCGGGAACAGCTCGTCCAGGGCCCGGGGCTCGAAACAGGCGCCGGA
>JBLNBI010000260.1:0-2829 GCA_050259815.1 Actinomycetota bacterium
GTCTGGCTGACCTTCAGGGGATTGACGGCGAGGGCCTTCGCGGAGCGGAGTATTTCGGCCATGGTGTTTGCTTCCGGCATTGGGTTGGATGCCTAGAAGCAAGCCGCGGGCCATGCTAAAAACTGCGTAAATTCAGTGAGTTGTTGGTTTTGTCGGGTGTCGCCTTTGCGACAAACCCCGACTGGCCGTGGCCTATGTCACCAGGGCACTGCCTCCGCCTTGTCATCGGCGCGGTAGGGGGCGAAGCGCTCCGCCAGGAAGTCGATAAAAGCCCGCACCTTGGCCGAGAGGTGGTGACGCTGGGGGTAGATGGCGTGGATGTCCGCCGCCGTGCCGGCCCAGGGTTCCAGGACCCGGACCAACTGCCTGGAGCGAAGGTAGGGGGCGATGTCCCATTCGGAACGGAGCAGGATGCCGTGGCCGGCCAGGGTCCAGTCCACCGCGATCTCCCCGTGGTTGGTGCTCAAAGGACCGCGGACCTTGACCATGGTCTGCTCCCGGCCGTCGGAAAGCTGCCAGTTGTTGAATGTCTTGTCGTTTTCCCGGATGACGATGCAGTCGTGGTCCTGCAGGTCCCGGGGCACCAGGGGCATGCCCCGGGCGGCCAGGTAGTCCGGCGCGGCGCACAGGAGGCGGCGATTGACGGCGATCTTGCGGGCCAGGACCCGGGCGTCCGGCGGCGCCCCGAAGCGGATGCCCACGTCGATGGCGTGGCCCGCCAGGTCCAGGGGCCGGTCGGTGAGCTGGAGCACCACCTCCACCTCCGGGTAGCGGCGGACGAATTCCGAAACCACCGGCGACAGGTGCCGCCGCCCGAAGCCGAAGGTGGCGTTGATGCGCAGCACTCCTCGGGGCGTCTCCCGGCTGGCGGCCAGGGAGCGCTCCAGGCCGTCGATTTCCCGCAGGATGCGTTCCCCTTCCTCCTGGTAGCGCTCCCCCTCGGCGGTGAGGCTGAGGCGCCGGGTGGTGCGGTTGAGGAGGCGCACCCCCAGGCGCTTCTCCAGGGCCGCCAGGCGCCGGCTCACCGCCGGGGGCGTCACCCCCAGCTCCTGGGCTGCGGCCGCCAGGCTCGGCTGGCGGGAAAGGAGGGTGAAGAAGGCGAGGTCCGGGAGGCTTTTCATTCGTGCGTAATAGTAACGAATCAATTGATTTTTGAGCCATTGTATCCGCGTGGGCGGCGAATATCATGGCCTGCCGATCCCCCTCTTTCGCCTTGCCATGGACTTCTCCGTCGTCAGCCACCTCGCCGCCATGCTCGCCCTGGGGGCCGCCCTGGGATTTTTCGGCGGCGTTTTCGGCATCGGCGGGGGCATCATCGCCATTCCCATCCTGGTCCTCGGCTTTGGCATGGACCAGCCGGTGGCCCAGGGGACGGCCCTGGTCATGATGGTGCCCAATCTCATGGTGGGCTGGTGGCGCTATACCCGCCGGCATCCAGTGCCCTTGGGCAGCGCAATCGGGATCGGCCTGGTGGCCACGGCCACCACCTGGCTGGTGGCCGGCTTCGCCACCCGCCTGGATCCGATGCTCCTCAAGGTCTGCTTCAGCCTCTTCCTGGCGGCCCTGGCCCTCAATCTCATGATCCGCCGGGCGGGCAAATCCGGTGAGGACGGGGGTAAGCCGGTGAGTGGGCGCTTCCTCCCCCTGGTGGGTATCGCCGGCGGCAGCAGTATGGGGCTCCTGGGCATCGGCGGCGGCCTGGTGGCGACGCCCATCCTCACAGGCTGGTTCGGGCTGCGGCAGACGGTGGCCCAGAGCTTTTCCCTGGCCCTGGTGGCGCCTAGTTCCGTCGCCGCCCTGGCGACCTATGCGGGCGCCCACCGGGTGGATTGGTCGGTCGGATTGCCCCTGGCAGTGAGCGGCCTGTTCACCGTGTCGGCCGGCGTCGCCCAGGCCCATCGCCTGCCGGAGCGGCGCCTGCGCACTGCCTTCGCCTGGCTGGTCCTGGCCGCCGCGGCTTGGCTTCTGGCCGGCCCCTTCCTGCACTGAACCGCCGGAATTACTGCCGCCGGCAGGGAGTCTGACGAATCTCCCTACTCACTTCCCGGGAAAGCGGAATCGCCCCGTTTCGCCGGGACACGCCCATGGAAGTCTTCGTCCTCGTCATCCTGATTCTCCTGAACGGCATTTTCGCCATGTCCGAAATGGCCCTGGTCACTGCCCGGCGGGGGCGGCTCGCCCGCCTGGCGGACGAGGGCCACCCCTCCGCCGAAGTGGCCATGCGCCTGGGGGAGGACCCGACCCGTTTCCTGTCCACCATCCAGATCGGCATCACCTCCATCGGCATCCTGAACGGCATCGTCGGCGAGGCCGCCCTGGCGGCGCCCCTGGCCCGCTGGCTGGAAAGCCTGGGGGCAGAGCAGCGGGCGAGCGAGGTGGGGGCCACGGTGCTAGTGGTGCTGGTGGTTACCTATGCCTCCATCGTCGTGGGCGAACTGGTGCCCAAGCGCATTGGCCAGTTCAACCCGGAGGGCATCTCCCTGGCGGTGGCCCGGCCCATGGAGGGGCTGGCGGCTATTTTCCGGCCCTTCGGCCGCTTCCTGACCTTGTCCACCAACGGCATCCTGCATCTCCTGGGCATCCGGGACGGCGGCCCGGCCAGCATCACCGAGGACGAAATCCGCACCATGCTGGAGGAGGGCTCCGACGCCGGGGTGATCGAAAAGAGCGAGCATGAGATGGTGCGCAACGTCTTCCGCCTGGACGAGCGCCAGATCGCCTCCCTCATGGTGCCCCGGGCGGACATCGTCTATCTGGACATCGCCCAGGGCCTGGATTCCAACCTGGAGCGGCTGTTCGACTCCCAGCATTCCCGCTTTCCGGTGTGCC
>JBLNBI010000261.1:0-5249 GCA_050259815.1 Actinomycetota bacterium
GGTCCGGCACGGACGGCGGGGTCGTCGTCCACCACGAAGATTCTGGGTTGCTCGCTCATGATGCAAAGGGCAGCGTGAAGTGGAAAGTGGCACCGGAAGCGGAGGCTTCCCGGTCGGCCCACAGTTGTCCGCCGTGGGCCTGGATGAGGGTGCGGCTGATGGCCAGCCCCAAGCCGATACCGTCCGACTTGGTGGTGAAGAAGGGCTCGAACACCCGGCGGGCCATGTCGGCGCCGAAGCCCGGTCCGTTGTCCTGGACGGTGACCTGGGCCATGTCCCGGTCCTCCATGGTGCGCACGGTGATGATGATGACCGGGTTGGCCACCAGGGCCTCCCGCATGGCGTCGATGCCGTTGCGCACCAGGTTGTCCAGCACCTTCTGGACCTGGACCCGGTTGGCCATCACCGGCGGCAGCTCGGGCTCCAGGTTGAGGACGGGCCGGAAGCGGCCGTAGCCGCTGCTTTCGACGAAGCGGATCACCTCCTGGACGGCATCGACGATGTCCATGGGGGCGAGTTCGGATTCGCCGTTGTGGAGGAAGTCCAGGAGCTGGTGGAGGGTCTTGCCCGCCCGCTGGGATTGCTCGAAGCAGCCCTCGATGGCCCGATTCAGCTTTTCCGACTGGATGTCGCCGCTCTTCAGGTTGCGCAGGGCCACCTCGCTGTAGGCGGAGATGGCGACCAGGGGCTGGTTGAGGTCGTGGGCGATGGCGGCGGCGGTCTGGGCCGCCACCTGTTGCTTGTGGACGGTCTCCATTTCGCTGCGCCGCTTCTGGAGTTCCATTTCCAGCTGCTTGCGCTCGGTGATGTTGTCGAACACCGCCACGAACTCCCCGTCCGCCGGCCGGTACACGGCGATGGAAAGCCATAGGCCGAGGGAGACGATATAGGTCTCGAAGCGGGCCGGTTCGCCGCTCAGGGCCACCTGGCCGTAGATCTCGAAAATTTCCGGGTTGTCCTGGAGGACCCCGGGCATGATTTCGCTCGCCCGCTTGCCCACCACGTCGGAGAGCCCGGTGAGTTTGTCGAAGGCGGGATTCACCGCCAGGTATTCGAAGTCCACCGGCATGCCGTTTTCGAAAAGCATGCGGCAGTGGGCATAGCCGTCCAGCATGTTCTCGAACAGGCAGCGGTGGCGTTCGGTGCTTTTCTTCAGGGCCTCGGCGGCCTGGGACTGCTCGATGATGTCGGCGATCTGGCGGGCCAGCATCTCCAGGAGGCGCAGGTCGCTGTCCTCCAGCCGGCGGGGCGCCTTGGAATGGGTGGACAGCATTCCCACCAGGCGGCCCGACCGGGTGAACAGGGGGGTGGACTGGACCGCCCGGACTCCGGCCGAAATGAGCGCATCCAGGGACACCCCCATGATGACGGGGCTTTCGGTCAGGTCCTCGATCACCATGCGCTCGGCCCGCATGCTGGCGATGCCGCACACCGCCTGCCCCTTGTCCTCCAGCTTGCAGCAGTCGGGCAGGTCCATGCCGTGGCTGCAGCAGGCCACCATCCTGAGTTGCCCGGTGGCCTCGTCCAGTATCTGGATATTGCCCATGTCGGCCCCGGTGATTTCCAGGGCGGCGAAGACGATCTGCTGGAACAGGGATTTGGTGTTCCCCTCCTGGACAAAGCGGGTGCTGATGTCATGGAGAAGATTCATGGCGGCCAGCTCGGTGGCCAGGCGATCCCGGGGGACGGTCGACTCGCGGGGGACGACGGTCATGGTCGGGTGGTTCAAGGTGCACTCCTGCCCTGTCGGAACAAGACAGCCAAGTTAGGTCATTGATTTTTTGCTGTCAATTACACAGATCAAGGCCCCACGGTGTTTCCAGGGGATTCCCCGATACGTGCGAGCACGTATTTATGTGTCGTATGCCAGCGTCTAATGTAGCGGGACGTACGGTCCGATACTCCGGCGCCAGGTGGCAGTCTTTGGGGAGGTGGCCGGCCATGTCATTTGGGAGATACCATGACCACCACAATTCCCAGCAAGAGCCGCGCAAAGGCCCCAGCCAGCCGTCGGAAATCCGCCGCGCAACCCAACCCCATCCCCGTCGACCTGGCCGAACACATCGCCGTGGCCGCTTACTACAAGGCCCAGGCCCGGGGCTTCGCCCCCGGCAGCGAACTGGACGACTGGCTGCAGGCCGAATCCGAATTCGGCCACCGGGCCGGGACGGCCTGAACGCCTCACCGACGGGACGAGGAGCCCCAGGGGGAAACGGGCCCCGGAGGCCATTTACAGAACTTCCGGACAAAAGGAAGACGGAATCATGATTTTCACCCTGATCGACCAAGAGCACGCCTGCCGCATCATTTTCGGCGGCCGACTGACCATGGACAATGCAGTGGAAATGGAGGACCGCATCATCGATGCCCTCCGCCGCTACACCGAGTTCGAGGTGGACCTGTCGGCCGTGAAGGAAATCGACGTCTGCGGCATCCATCTCCTCGGCGTCCTGGATGCCGTGGCCGGCGACCAGGTCAAGGTGGTGGACAGCTCCCCGGCCGTCCAGCGTGCCTATGAAAGACTCGCTCCCCGCCGCGGCACCTGGCTGCGGGGCAGCCGCGAAGAACACGCCCAGTGCAGGGCGTAACCCCCTAAGAACGCCCCATCATCCCTTTCAGCGAGGAACCGGCATGACGTCCCCAAACCAAGCCTACAGCGGCATCCTGCAAGCCAACATGGAGGCGGTCCAGCAGTACGCCCAGCTGGCCTTCGACAGCGCCGAGCGCATCTTCCGGACCCAGGCGGAGTCCCTGCGGGACATGTGCGACCTCAACGGCAACGAGTACATCTACTTCTGGTCCGGCAACTCGGGCAAGCCCATGGAGCACCTGCCGGAACTGGTCACCAAGCGCCTCGACTTCGCCGTCGGCCTGACCCGCCAGTACCAGGACACGGCTACCCAGATCCAGAGCGCCTTCTTCCGGATCGCGGAAAAGCAGTTGCCCGCCCTCCAGAAGAACCTGCAGACCGTCCTCGACGACGCCCTGCCGCCCCTATGAACGCCTTGCGGACCGGGCCTGGCCTCGTCCGCAGCGCACCGAAGTACCCGATGTAGTCCCTTAGCCCGCCGGAATCGCGCCCCGGCGGGTATTTTTTTGTGCGCCCTACGCGTCGCCCAAGATGGCCGGCATCCGGCCCCAGTCCAGGGCCGCTTCCACCGCGTCCGCCAGGCGATCCAGGTCCGCCTCCCGGCGGGCGGCGAAATCCACCCGCTCCGCATCCTCTACCCCGGCCCAGGCCAGCAGGGCGGACAGGGCGTCGGGATGGTCGAAAAGGCCATGGCAGTAGGTGCCGAATACCTGCCCGTCGGCGGAGATGGCGCCGTCCGGCCCCTTGCCCTCCAGGTGTACAGCAGGCGCAGCCAGGGCCGGGCCGGCCGTGACCCCGAGGTGGATTTCGTAGCCGGCCATGGCCGGCGCCCCGGGCAGGGCCAGGGTGCCCGTGACATTGTGGAGCTGCTTTTCCTTTTCCAGGGTGGTCTCGCAATCCAGGATGCCGAGACCCGGCGTGCTGCCGGCCGTACCCTCCAGGCCCAGGGGATCGTGGATGGCCCGGCCCAGCATCTGGTAGCCGCCGCACAGGCCCACCACCTTGCCGCCGTAGCGCAGGTGCTTCCTGATGGCGGCCTCCCAGCCCTGGGCGCGCAGCCATTCGATATCGGCCCGCACCGCCTTCGAGCCGGGCAGGACGATGAGGTCCGACGGGGGAATGGCCTGCCCCGGGCCGACCCAGGTGAAATCCACTTCCGGATGGAGGCGCAGGGGGTCCAGGTCGTTGTGGTTGGACACCCGGGGATAGGCCAGGGCCGCCGCCTTCAGGCGGGCGCCCCGCTTTTCGGCGGAGGCCGTGGCGATGGCGTCCTCGGCATCCAGGAAAAGGCCGTGGAGGTAGGGCAGCACCCCCAGCACGGGCTTGCCGGTGCGCTCCTCCAGCCACTTGAGGCCGGGTTCCAGGAGGCCGATGTCCCCCCGGAAGCGGTTGATGACGAAGCCCACCACCCGGGCCTGTTCGGTGGGCGAGAGCAGGTCCAGGGTGCCCACCAGGTGGGCGAAGACGCCGCCCCGGTCGATGTCGGCGACCAGGATCACCGGGCAATCCACTGCCTCGGCGAAGCCCATGTTGGCGATGTCCCGGTCCCGCAGGTTGATCTCGGCGGGGGAGCCGGCGCCCTCCACCAGGACGCATTCGTAGCGGGCCAGGAGCCGATCCCAGGAGGCGAGCACCGCCCCCATGGCCTGGGTCTTGTACTCGTGGTAGTCCCGGGCATCCAGGTCGGCAGCCACCTTGCCGTGGATGATGACCTGGGCTTTCTTGTCGGTGGTGGGCTTCAGGAGCACCGGGTTGAAATCCGTATGGGGAGGAAGCCCTGCCGCCAGGGCCTGGAGGGCCTGGGCCCGGCCGATCTCGCCGCCGTCCTCGGTGACTGCGGAATTCAGCGCCATGTTCTGGGGCTTGAAGGGCGCCACCCGTACCCCCTTGCGCTTCAATATGCGGCACAGGGCAGCCACCAGGGTGGATTTGCCCGCGTCGGACGTGGTGCCTTGAACCATCAGGGACTTGCTGTGCATGGCGGATGCTCGGAAAGGTTGCCGGAGGGGCGGCATTATCCCATGGCAGCCGATTGCCTATTGCCCCGGAAGGCCGGGTCGAATAGCATCCGACCCGCCGCGGAAAAACCTCCGCGGCATCTCCGGGTGCCCGCAAGGGAGAATCGGGAAGGCGGTGAGATTCCGCCACGTGCCCAACGCTGTGAGGAGGACGGAAGGAGCAGGATGCCACTGGCGAGAAGCCGGGAAGGCGCTCCGGAAGGACGAATCCGAGTCAGAAGACCGGCCGGGAGATGAAAACATGGCTGCAAGGCCAGGCAGCCGCTATCTTTTCCTAAAGGGGACTATATGGAAAACCAAGCCTTCCAAACCGAACACCGCTTCTCCGACGAGGACGTCGCCGCGGTCTACCGGACCATCTTCAACCGCCGCGACGTGCGCGGCCAGTTCCTGCCCGACCCAATTCCCGACGAGGTGCTTTCCCGCCTCCTGATGGCGGCCCACCACGCCCCGTCGGTGGGCTTCATGCAGCCCTGGAATTTCGTGGTGGTCCGCTCCCAAGAAGTGAAGCAGCGGGTTCACGACGTGTTCAAGAAGGCCCATGACGAGGCCGCCCTCATGTTCGAGGGGGAGAAGCGGGAAACCTACAGCCGCCTGAAGCTCGAAGGCATCCTGGAATCCCCGGTCAATGTCTGCATCAC
>JBLNBI010000262.1:0-3097 GCA_050259815.1 Actinomycetota bacterium
GTGGGGCTCAGGGGAAGTTCGATGCAGGCGACGGCGCCCCCTTCCGGGTGGTTGCTCAGGGTCAGCCGGCCGTTTAGCCGCTCCACCGCCGAGCGGGTCAGCATGAGGCCGATCCCGCTGCCGCCGGCGTGGGCCGGGAAGGCCGTCTTTCCCGCCCGGGCCAGGGTGTCGGTGGCGAAGCCGGGGCCATGATCGCGGACCTGGATGGCGAAACGGGCCTCGTCCCAGGTGGCTGACAGCTCGATATCGGAGCCGCCGGTGTTGGCGGCGTTGTTGAGCAGATTGAGGACCGCCTGCTCCAGGGTGGGATCGGCCAGGATGGTGGGGGGCGGCGCATCCTGCCGCAGCCGGAAGGTGCTGCTCGCCTGGGGGCGCAGCGCGTGCCACCGCTGGCGCAGACTCTCCAGCCAGGCATCGGCCCGTACCCCTTGGGCCTCTTTCAGGCGCTCGGCGCCGGCCTGGCGGGAAAGGCCGGTGATGATTTCCTTGCACACGCCAATCTGCTGGCGCAGGACCGCCAGGTCGGCCCGAGCGGCGTCGGACAGGCTCTTGTCGTATTCCAGCTCGCCGGCAATCACCGCCATGGTGGCCAATGGGGTTCCCAGCTCGTGGGCGGCGCCGGCCGCCAGGGTGCCGAGGGCCACCACCCGCTCGTCCCGCATGGCCTGTTCCCGGGCTGCGGCGAGCTGGGCGTCCCGGCTGCGGATGAGGGCGGTCATGCGCACCACGAACCAGCCGATCATGGCCGCCGAAATGGCGAAGGTGAGCCACATGCCCACCAGGTGCAGGCGGGTGGCCCGGGCCGGGTCGGCCAGGGGCAGGGGCAGGTAGAACACCATGAGGAGCGAGTAGGCCCCCAGGGCGAGGATGCCCGTAGCCAGGACGTGGCGCACCGGCAGAATGAGGGCCGCGATGGCCACCGGCGGCAGCAGGAGGGACACCAGGGGATTGGTGGCGCCGCCACTGAAGAAGAGGAGGGCGGTCAGGCTGGCGATGTCGAAGGCGAGCTGGCTGGCGACCTCCAGGGAGCTGGCGCCGTCGGCCCGGGCCAGGCGGAGCCGGACCAGGAAATTGAAAGCCCCGGCGATGCCGATGATGGCCAGCAGGGGCGCGCGGGGCAACG
Source organism: Actinomycetota bacterium (assembly GCA_050259815.1). Taxonomy (GTDB): domain Bacteria; phylum Pseudomonadota; class Gammaproteobacteria; order Burkholderiales; family Rhodocyclaceae; genus JAGTRP01. The sequence continues at coordinate 1,124 of JBLNBI010000262.1, forward strand.
GGACATCCAGTAGGCCGGGCGCCGCCAGCACCAGGGCCAGCATCGCTCCCAGCACCAGCCATCGCGCCGTGGTGAAGCGCTGCAGGTTGGCCAGGTGGTGGGTGTCGTCCGGGGCACCGGAAGTGAAGCTCATGGCGCGATTATCCGCGATTTGGCGCGGTTTTTTTCCGCCGGCATTGTGCGGCAATTTGCCGCACTGCCGCCCCCGGGTCGCCCCGGGGACGGGGCGACAAGGCGGATCAGGCAGGAGCGGCCGCGGGTTCGGGCGCCCGCTCGATCCACAGGCACTGGCCCTTGGATTCCTTGTCGATGCCGGCCAGGGTCTTTTCGTGGAGGGCCAACTCGGTCTCGTCGGCCCGGCGCACCACCAGGGGCTTCCGTTCCCGGCGGGCGGTGGTGTCGGCGCCCTGGGACCTGGGGGCCTCCTCGGGCTCGATCATCAGGCTGTTCTGGCCCCGGGTCATGGACAGGTAGACCTCGGCCAACAGCTCCGTGTCCAGCAGGGCGCCGTGCAGGGTCCGGTGGGAGTTGTCGATCTGGTAGCGCTCGCATAGGGCGTCCAGGCTGTTGCGCTTGCCGGGGTGGAGCTCCTTGGCCATGCGCAGGGTGTCCCGGACACCGGCGCAGACCGTTTCCACCGGCACCATGCCCAGGAGCTTCAATTCGGCATTGAGGAAGCCCACGTCGAAGGGCGCGTTGTGGATGACCAGTTCGGCGCCCCTGACGAAATCCAGGAACTCCTCGACCACGTCGGCGAACTTGGGCTTGTCCGCCAGGAAGTCCAGGGTGATGCCGTGCACCGCCGCGGCGCCTTCGTCGATATCCCGCTCCGGGTTGATGTACTTGTGGAGATGGCGGCCGGTGAGGCGCCGGTTCACCATCTCGAGGCAGGCGACTTCGATGATGCGGTGGCCCTGGCGGGGGTCCAGGCCGGTGGTTTCAGTATCGAGGACGATCTGCCTCATGTGTTCTTCTCCCTGAGTTCGTCGATGCCCCGGTTGGCCAGGGCGTCGGCCCGTTCGTTTTCGGGATGGCCGGCGTGTCCCTTCACCCAGATCCATTCCAGCTTGTGTTCTTTCGCGAGGCGGTCCAACTCCTGCCAGAGGTCGGCATTCTTCACCGGCTTCTTGTCGGCGGTTTTCCAGCCGTTCCGCTTCCAGCCGAAGATCCATTCGCTGATGCCCTTCAGCACGTACTGGGAATCGGAGTGGATGTGGGCCGTCACCGGGCGCTTCAGGGCCTCCAGGGCCCGGATGACGGCGGTGAGCTCCATGCGGTTGTTGGTGGTTTCGGCCTCGCCGCCCCACAGTTCCTTTTCATGTTTGCCGACGCGCAGGATGGCGCCCCAGCCGCCGGGGCCGGGGTTGCCGCGGCAGGCGCCGTCGGTGTAGATCTCAACAGTTTCAGCCAATGTGTCTTTCCTTCTGGGCCACCGGGCGCAAGGCCTTGGCGGCGATGGGTGATTTTTTCCAGCTCGGCCCGATGATGCGCATGCCGTGGACGCGCTTGACCGCCCGCACCAGGTAGACGCCGCCGTAGAAGCCCCACCAGCGGTCACCGGCCAACTCCATGAAGCGCCAGCGGCGCAGCCACTTCTCGTGCTGGTAGGGCGGGCGGTAGCAGCCGAAGGCCCCCCGGTCGACCTCGAAGCCGAGGAGCCCCAGCCAGTCCTTGAGGCGCAGCACCGACAGGTAATCGCCGTTCCAGGGGAAGCGGTCCCGGTTCGCCGCGAGGCGCTGGTGGGCGCCCCACAGGGAAAGGGGATTGAACCCCAGGATCATCACCTGGCCTTCCGGGATGAGGATGCGCTCCACTTCCCGCAGTATCTGGTGGGGATCGGAATGGAATTCCAGGACATGGGGCAGCACCACCAGGTCGATGCTGTGGGAGGCGAAGGGCAGGGCGGTGAGGTCGCAGAGGACGTCCACCGCGCCGCTCTCGCCGGCCTTCTGCCGCAGGGGAATGCGGTTTGCC
>JBLNBI010000263.1:0-3567 GCA_050259815.1 Actinomycetota bacterium
GTTGCGCATGAGGTCTACGCCGTTGGGATTGGCCCGGGTGCCCTGCCACATGCCCCCCGGATTGACGATGGGCATGAACACCAGGCGCACACATTCCAGCTGCCGGTGGAGCATGGCGTCCCAGCGCAGGCGCCGCACCAGGCTGGACAGGAAGGCGATGACCACTTCCGCCCCGATGCGCTCCAGGCCATGGATCCCGCCGAAAAAGCCCACCGCCGGCACGGCCGGGTCCGGGTTGCCGAGGGCGATGACATGGACCGGCAGACGCCGCTGGCCAATACCCACTTCGCAGGCGACCTGGGTTTTTAATTCGCTGCCGCCCTCGCGGATGACACGCTCCAGCTCGGCCAACTCGGGAAGTTCGGTGCGGATCACAGCAGCAAGGCCCCTGGACCAGATTCCAGACGGCAGGGTGGACAGCGACTCCGCGGCCGAGGTTGCTGGGGCCTGCAACCGATCCTTCACGGGAACATCACGAATCTGTCACCTGCGGTGGCTAAGGTGCCGCCATGCCCCGCGTTCGCACCCTTTTCCTTTCGGATATCCACCTCGGGACACGAGCCTGCCAGGCCGACCGACTCCTCGAATTCCTCCGGGAATTCCCCGCCCAGCAAACCTACCTGATCGGCGACATCATCGATTTCTGGTCCATGAGCCGCAGCATCCACTGGTCGGCCGCCCAGAACACCGTCGTCCAGAAAATGCTGCGCCGGGCCCGCCACGGCGAGAAGGTGGTGTTCATCCCTGGCAACCACGACGAGGCCCTGCGGGACTACTACGGCATCGCCTTCGGGGACATCGAGATCGCTTCGGAAGCGGTCCATGAAACCGCCGACAGCCGCCGCTTCCTCCTCATCCACGGCGACGCCTTCGACCAGGTGACCCGCCACCACCGCTGGGTGGCCGTGGCCGGCGACATCGGCTACGACCTGCTGGTGCGGATCAACCACTGGCTGTCGTGGATACGCCGGAAGCTGGGGGTCCCCGGCTACTGGTCCCTGGCGGGCTACGCCAAGCGCAAGGTGAAGACGGCGCTGAACTTCATTTTCGACTTCGAGGATTCCGCCCTCCACCACGCCCGGGAGCGGGGCCTGGACGGGGTCATCTGCGGCCATATCCACTGGGCCGCCATCAAGGACGTGGGCGGACTGACCTATGTGAATTGCGGCGACTGGGTGGATTCCTGCACCGCCATTGTCGAGCACTTCGACGGCCGCCTAGAACTGATCGACTGGGGGGCCCACGCCGCCGCCCCGGCCCTAGACATTGAACAGGAGATGGAGCACCCATGCGGGTCCTGATGGTTTCCGACGTTTATTTTCCCCGGGTGAACGGGGTTTCCACATCCATTGAAACCTTCCGCCGCACCCTGGCCGACCAAGGTGTGGAAGTGCGACTGGTGGTGCCCCGCTACGGGGACGAACCGGAAGAACCCGGCATTATCCGGGTGGCCGGCCGCCCCGTCCCCGGCGACCCGGAGGACCGGCTGGTGGGCTGGCGGGCCATGCACCGGGCGGTAGACGAGGCCGCCGCCGACTGCGACCTGATCCATATCCAGACCCCCTTCGTGGCCCACTACGCCGGCCTGAAGGCGGCCCGGCGCCACGGCATCCCGGTGGTGGCCACCTACCACACCCTGTTCGAGGAATACCTCCACCACTACGCCCCTTTCCTTCCGTCCGGCTGGCTGAAGGCCCGGGCCCGGGCCTTTTCCCGCCGCCAGTGCAACGCCCTGGACGCCGTGGTGGTGCCCTCCACGGCCATGGGGGAGCGGCTGCGCAGCTACGGGGTGACGGTCCCCATCCGCATCCTCCCCACCGGCATTCCCCTGGACCGCTTCCAGCGGGGCGACGGCGCCGCCTTCCGGGAAAAGCACGGCATCGAGCCCGACCGGCCGGTGGCCCTCTTCGTCGGCCGGGTGGCCCACGAGAAGAATATCGGCTTCCTGCTGGAGGTCGTGGTGGAGGCCCGCCGCGCCTGCCCCAGGCTCCTGCTGGTGGTGACCGGCGAAGGCCCCGCCCGGGAGGACCTGCGCCGGCAGGCCGCCGCCCTGGGCATCGGCGACGCCGTGCGCTTCGTGGGCTATCTGGACCGGGCCCGGGAACTGCCCGCCTGCTACGCGGCAGCGGACGTCTTCGTCTTCGCCTCCCGCACCGAGACCCAGGGGCTGGTGCTCCTGGAGGCCATGGCGGCGGGCCTGCCGGTGATCGCCCTCTCCGCCATGGGCACCAGCGACATCCTCGACCCGGGGCGGGGCTGCTTCTCGCCCCCGGACGACCCGGTGAAATTCGGCGCCACCCTCGCCCTCTTCCTGAACCAGCGGGAGGCCTGGGACGAACTAGGCCGGGACGCCGCCGCCTATGCCGCCGAGTGGTCCGACGGGGCCATGGCGTGCCGTCTGGCCGAACTCTACTCGACCCTGGGAGCCGGCTGCCGTGGATGACCTGAGCCAATCCCGGGAGGAATCTCCCTTCAAGGGCAAGACCGGCCTGAAGCGGGTGTGGAATGCCCTCCATTACTCCATCGCCGGAATCAAGGCCGCCTACGCCTGCGAGGACGCCTTCCGCCAGGAGGCCTGGCTGGCCGCCATCCTCATCGCCACGGCGGTCGTGCTGCCGGTGGGCGGCGTGGGCCGGGCCCTGATGATCGGCAGCGTGCTCCTGGTGCTGATCGTGGAGCTGCTCAATTCCGCCGTCGAAGCGGCCATCGACCGCATCGGCCTGGAGAAGCACCGGCTATCCAAGCGGGCCAAGGACATCGGCAGCGCCGCCGTCCTGGTGGCCCTGATCAACGTGGCCGCCGTGTGGGCCAGCATCGGACTGGAGATCCTGGCATGAACGACCGCCCTCCCCTGCGCATCGCCGTGGTCACGGAAACCTTCCCGCCGGAGGTCAATGGCGTCGCCATGACCCTAGGGCATCTGGTGCGGGGCATGCGGGAACGGGGCCATGGGGTGAGCGTGGTGCGCCCCCGGCAACATGCCGCAGACGAAGGGACTCCGAATGAGATCGTGGTGGGCGGCCTGCCCATCCCCCGCTATCCTGGGCTGCGCTTCGGCGTCCCCGCCGGCCGCCGCCTGGGGCGGCACTGGCGCCATGAGCGGCCCGACCTGGTGCATGTGGTCACGGAAGGGCCGCTGGGCTGGTCGGCGGTCAATGCGGCGCACCGTTTGGGCATTCCCGTCACTTCCGGCTTCCACACCAATTTCGACCGCTACAGCGCCCACTACGGCCTGGGCTGGCTGCGCCCGGCCCTGGGGGCCTACCTGCGGGCCCTGCACCGGCGCACCCGCCGCACCCTGGTGCCCACCGAGGCCCTGGCTGCCGACCTGGCCGGCGCCGGGGTCAATGGCGTACGGGTGGTGGGACGGGGCGTGGATACCGAGCTGTACCACCCGAACCGCCGCTCGGATGCCCTGCGGGCCAATTGGGGCGCGGCGCCGGACGATCTGGTCTGCCTCTTTGTCGGCCGCCTGGCGCCGGAAAAGAACCTGGACCTGGCCAGCCACACCTTCGCCGCCATCGGCGCCCAATGTCCGGGCGCCCGCATGGTCTGGGTGGGCGATGG
>JBLNBI010000264.1:0-5032 GCA_050259815.1 Actinomycetota bacterium
TGCAGGGCCGCCAGGACGCGGGATCCGCTGTTCAACGAAACGGCCCGCTCGGCGGAGGTTCCGCCGAAAAGCACCGCGACTTTTCCAAAATTGCTCATTGCTTGCTTTCAACCAACTTGCCGGGGACGGCGCCGATGGACCCCGCTCCCATGGTCAGAACCACGTCGCCATCCTTGGCGACATCCAGAATCGTTTGCGGCATATCCGCAATATCCTCGACGAATACCGGCTCCACCTTGCCGGCCACTCGCAAGGCCCGTGCCAGAGCGCGTCCGTCGGCCGCCACGATGGGCGCCTCGCCGGCGGCATACACATCCGCCAACAAAAGGGCATCCACCGAGGATAAAACCTTCACAAAATCTTCAAAACAGTCCCGAGTCCGGGTAAACCGGTGGGGTTGGAAGGCAAGAACTAGCCGCTTGTCCGGAAAAGCGCCGCGGGCAGCGGCAAGAGTTGCCGCCATTTCGACAGGATGGTGGCCGTAATCGTCTATGAGAGTGAAGCTGCCGGCTGCATTTCCGTCGGCATTTCGCAGCCCAACCTCGCCATACCGCTGAAACCGGCGGCCGACACCCTTGAATTCCGCGAGGGCCTTGATGATGGCATCATCAGGAACTTGAAGTTCCGTGGCGACGCCGATGGCGGCCAGGGCGTTCAGCACATTGTGCATGCCCGGCAGGTTGAGGGTGATGGACAGCCGGGACACGGAGCCATTGACCCGCACCACGTCAAACTTCATCTGGCCGCCCTCGGCCCGGACGTTTTCGGCGTGGATATTGGCGGCCGGATCGAGGCCGTAGCTCACCACCTGCTTGGACACCTGGGGCAGGATGGCGCGGACGTTGGGATCGTCGATGCACAGGACGGCCACGCCATAGAAGGGCAGCCGCGAGATGAAATCCACGAAGGCGCCCTTCAGGCGCTCGAAATCGTGGCCGTAGGTTTCCATGTGGTCGGCGTCGATATTGGTGACCACCGCGACGACCGGGGAAAGGTAGAGGAAGGAAGCGTCGGACTCGTCCGCCTCGGCCACCAGGAAGTCTCCCTGGCCCAGACGGGCATTGGCGCCGGCGGCGTTCAGCCGGCCGCCGATGACGAAGGTGGGATCCAGGCCTGCTTCCGCCAGGATGCTGGTGACCAGGCTGGTGGTGGTGGTCTTGCCGTGGGTGCCGGCGATGGCGATGCCGTGCTTCAGGCGCATCAGCTCGGCCAGCATCTGGGCCCGGGGCACCACCGGGATGCGGCGTTCGCGGGCGGCAATGACTTCCGGGTTGTCGGCCTTGACGGCGGTGGAGACGACTACAGCGTCGGCCTTGGCCACGTTGGCGGCGTCATGGCCGACGGACACCTTCACGCCCTGGGCTTCGAGGCGGCGGGTCGTGGCGCTGGCGGCGATGTCGGAGCCGGTGACGTTGTAGCGCAGATTGGCCAGGACTTCGGCGATGCCGCTCATGCCGGCGCCGCCGACACCGACGAAGTGAATGTTCTTGACCTTGTGTTTCACTTGGCAATCTCCGAGCAGATATTGGCGACTTCTTCCGTCGCGTCCGGTTTGGCCAGTTCCCGGGCCTTTTCGGCCATCTCCAGGAGCTGGCTGCGGCTGTAGTTGCGGATCAGGGCAACCGATTCCGGCGTTAATTCCTTCTGGGGCAGCAGGAAGGCGCCGCCCACATTGACCAGTTGGCGGGCGTTGCCGGTCTGGTGATCGTCCACCGCATGGGGGAAGGGAACCAGGATGCTGGCCACCCCGGCCGCAGCCAGTTCGGCCACGGTGAGGGCCCCGGCCCGGCAGATGACCAGGTCGGCCCAGGCGTAGGCGCCGGCCATGTCCTCGATGAAGGGCACGCAGTGGGCCTGGACGCCGGCGGCGGCGTAGTTGGCCTTGAGGGCCTCGATATGTTTTTCGCCGGCCTGGTGCACGATTTCCGGCTGCTCGTCGGCCCGCAGGAGGCCGATGCCCTTGGGGATGATCTCGTTCAGGGCCTGGGCGCCCAGGCTGCCGCCGATGACCAGGAGGCGCAGGGCGCCGGTGCGGCCCTCGAAGCGTTCCCGGGGCGCGGGCAGCTTGGCGATTTCCGGACGTACCGGGTTGCCCACCCAGTCGCCCTTCTTCATGACTTCCGGGAAGCCGGTGAGGATGCGGTCGGCAACGCCGGCCAGCACCTTGTTGGCCAGCCCTGCCACGGAATTCTGCTCATGGACCACCAAGGGGCGGTTCAGGAGGGAAGCCATCATGCCGCCCGGGAAAGTAATGTAGCCGCCCATGCCCAACACGACGTTCGGGCGGATGCGGGAAATGGCGGAGCGGGCCTGCCAGAAGCCGCGCAGCAGGTTCAGGGGCAGCATCAGTTTCCTCACCAGCCCCTTGCCGCGCAGGGCGCCGAAACGCAGATTAACCATCTCGAAGCCCCGGGTGGGGACGAGGCGGGCTTCCATGCCGTCCGGGTTGCCCAGCCAGACCACCTTCCAGCCCCGCTCGCGCATGGTTTCGGCCACGGCGAGGGCGGGGAAGATGTGGCCGCCGGTACCGCCGGCCATGACCATCAGGGTCTTGCTCATACCTTGCCCCCCCGCATCAGTTGGCGATTCTCCCAGTCGACCCGCAAGAGGATGGCCAAGGCAGCGCAGTTAGCCACGATCCCGGAACCGCCGAAGCTCATCAGCGGCAGGGTCAGGCCCTTGGTGGGCAGGAGGCCCATGTTGACGCCCATGTTGATGAAGGACTGCACGCCCATCCAGATACCGATGCCCATGGCCACCAGGGCCGGGTAGAGACGGTCGAACTGGACGCTCTGGCGGCCGATGGCGAAGGCCCGCTGGACCAGGAGGGCGAAGAGGGCCACCACGGCCAGGACCCCGACGAACCCGGTTTCCTCGGCGATCACGGCCAGCAGGAAGTCGGTGTGGGCTTCCGGCAGGTAGAAGAGCTTTTCAACACTCGCCCCCAGGCCGACCCCGAACAGCTCCCCCCGGCCGAAGGCGATAAGGGAGTGGGATAGCTGGTAACCCTTGCCGAAGGCGTCGGCCCAGGGATCCATGAAGCCGAACACCCGGTCCCGCCGGTAGGGGGAAACGATGATGAGCACCGTGAAGGCCGCCAATAGGCCCAGGATCAGGATGGCGAAGAGCCGGGCCTTGAGGCCGCCCAGGAAGAGGATGCCCATGGCGATGGAGATGATCACCACGAAGGCGCCGAAGTCCGGCTCCTTGAGGAGGAACATGCCCACCACCACCATGGCGCCGAACATGGGCAGGAAGGCCTGCTTGAGGTCATGCATGACCGGCATCTTGCGCACCGTGTAGTCGGCGGCGTAGAGGACGGCAAAGAGCTTCATCAGCTCGGAGGGCTGCAGGTTGGCGAAGCCCAGGGGGAGCCAGCGGCGGGCGCCGTTCACGTCCCGGCCCAGGCCGGGGATGAGGACCACGGCCAGCAGCACGACGCCGATCATGAAGAGATAGGGGGCGTATTTCTGCCACAGGGACAGGGGAATCTGGAAAACGAAGGCCGCCGCTACCAGGGCGATGCACAGGAAGACCCCGTGCCGCACCAGGAAGTAGGCGGGCTGGTGGCTGAAGGCGCGGCTGCCTTCCGCCATGGCGATGGAGGCCGAATAGACCATTACCAAGCCGATGAAGAGGAGCAGCAGCCCGCTCCACAGCAGGGCGTAGTCGATCTCGGCCACTTGCCGGCGGGGGGCGTCTATGGCGGACATCAGCATGTCGTCAGCCCCTTCACCGCAGTAATGAAAGCTTCCGCCCGGTGGGCGTAGTTCTTGTACATGTCCAGGCTGGCACAGGCCGGGGACAGGAGCACGCAATCCCCTGCCTGGGCCTGGCCGGCCAGCCAGCGCACCGCCTCTTCCATGTCGGCGCAGTGCTGGAGGGGGATGCCGCAGCCGGCAACTGCGGTTTCGATGGCCTTGGCGTCGCAGCCGATCAGCGCCGCGGCGCGGCCGTGTTCGGCCAGGGCAGCCTTGAGGGGAGAGAAATCCTGGCCCTTGCCGTCGCCCCCCAGGACGATGGCCACCCTGCGGCCCAGGCCCTCGATGGCGGCCAGGGTGGCACCGACGTTGGTGCCCTTGGAATCATCCACGTAGAGGACGCCGCCGATCTCGGCCACGGTTTCCACCCGGTGGGGCAGGCCCTTGAAGGACTTGAGGGGAGCGACCAGCTTCTCCGGCGCGACGCCGACGGCCTCGCCCAGGGCCAGGGCGGCCATGGCGTTGGCGGCGTTGTGCAGGCCGGTGAGCTGCAGGTCGGCGAGGCTGACCAGGGCCTGCTCGCCACGATAGATCTTGCCGTCCTTGAAGCCGTAATCCACGGCCCGGGGCGGCACATCGAGGCCGAAGGTCACCATGGCACGGCCGCAACGGCCGGCGGACATGGACCAGTCGTCGTCCCGGTTCAGGACCATGACGCCCTTGCCCTTGAAGATGCGGTTCTTGGCGGCGGCGTAATTGGCCAGGCTGCCCTCGTAGCGGTCCAGGTGGTCTTCCGAGATGTTGAGCAGGGTGGCGGCGTCGGCCCGCAGGTCGTGGGTGGTTTCCAACTGGAAGCTGGACAGTTCCAGGACCCAGACCTTGGGCAGCTCGCCGCTGTCCAGGGCGGCCATCAGGGCGGCCAGGGCTGAGGGGGAAATGTTGCCGCAGGCCACGGCGGGCATGCCGACGCCGTTCAGCAGGTGAGCGGTCAGGGCCGTGGTGGTGGTCTTGCCGTTGCTGCCGGTGATGGCGACGATTTTCGAACCCGGCACGTACTGGCGGACGCCGGCCGCAAACAGCTCGATTTCGGAAATCACCGGCACGGTGGCGGAGGCCACCAGGGGGGTGGCATTGGGCACGCCCGGGGACAGGGCGATCACATCCACGTTGGCGAAGCACTCTTCCGCGAAGGGACCGGCCTTCAGCTCGGCCCCCGGCGCGGCGGCTTCCAGGTCGGCCACGTTGGGCGGATTGGCGCGGGAGTCGGCGACCCGCACCCGGGCGCCCTGGCGATGCAGCCACTTGGCCATCGCCAGCCCGGACTCCCCGAG
>JBLNBI010000265.1:0-13435 GCA_050259815.1 Actinomycetota bacterium
GGCGGACAACCATATCGCCGACCAGGCCCAGCCCGGCGACCTGGTGATCACAGCGGATATTCCCCTGGCGGCGGCGGCGATCGAAAAAGGCGCCCTGGCCCTGAATCCCCGGGGCGAACTCTATAGCCGGGAAAACATCCGCCAGGCCCTGGACATGCGCAATTTCATGGACACCTTGAGGAGCAGCGGCGTCGAGACCGGCGGTCCGCCCGCCTTCAGCCAGGCGGACCGGCAGGCTTTCGCCAACCAGCTGGACCGCCTGCTGGCTAAACGTTAGACCACTTCCCGGGCTTCCAGGAACTGGAGCTTGGGATACTTCTCCCGCATCATGTTCAGATAGACGTTGTTGGGCGCCAAGTAGACCGGGTCATCCGCCCCGTCCAGGGCGACGTTGGCGCCGTAGCGGTCGGAAAGCTGGCGCAGCTCGCCCTCGTCGCCCTTGATCCAGCGGGCCGTCGAGCAGTTGTAGGACTCGAAGATCACCTTCACCCCGTACTCGTTCTCCAGGCGGGAAGCCACCACGTCAAACTGCAGGATGCCGACGGCGCCCAGGATCAGGTCGGTGCCCGCCAGGGGCCGGAACAGCTGGGTTTGCCCCTCCTCCGCCAACTGCTGCAGGCCCTTCTGGAGCTGCTTGATCTTGAGTGGGTTGGCGATGCGGGCCAGGCGGAAGTGTTCCGGGGCGAAGGACGGAATGCCGGTGAAGCGCAGGTCCTCGCCCTCGGTGAAGGTCTCGCCGAGGCGGATGGTGCCGTGGTTGGGGATGCCGATGATGTCCCCCGGATAGGCCTCGTCGGTGGTGCTGCGGTCCCGGGCCATGAAGGTGATGGCGTTATTCACCGCGATCTGCTTGCCGCCGGCCACCTGCTTGACCTTCATGCCCCGCTCGAAGCGGCCGGAACAGACCCGCAGGAAGGCGATGCGGTCCCGGTGCTTGGGGTCCATGTTGGCCTGGATCTTGAAGACGAAACCGGAAAATTTGGGTTCGTTGGGGGCCACTTCCCGGGTGGCGGCTGGGCGGGCCAGGGGTGCCGGGGAAAGCTCCACCACCGCGTCCAGGAGCGACTGGACGCCGAAGTTGTTCACCGCCGAGCCGAAGAACACCGGACACTGCTTGCCGGCCAGGTAATCCTTGGCATCGAAGGGGTGGGAGGCGCCTCGCACAAGCTCCACGTCCATGCGCAGTTCGTCGGCCTGATCGCCGATCAGCTCGTCCAGGCGAGGATTGTCCAGACCCTTGATGATCTCGGCGGTGCCCTTCTCAGCCTGGGGATCGAAGAAGCTGATGGTGTCGTCGTAGAGGTGGTACACGCCCCGGAAGCGCTTGCCCATGCCGATGGGCCAGGTCATGGGGGCGCACTGGATCTGGAGCACCGACTCGATTTCATCCAGCAGGTCCACGGGGTTCTTGCCTTCCCGGTCCAGCTTGTTGATGAAGGTGAGGATGGGGGTGTCCCGCATCCGGCAGACGTTCAGGAGCTTGATGGTCTGGGCTTCAACGCCGTTCACCGAGTCGATGACCATGACCGCGGAGTCCACGGCGGTGAGGGTCCGGTAGGTGTCCTCGGAGAAGTCCTCGTGGCCCGGGGTGTCCAGCAGGTTCACCATGCACTCCCGATAGGGGAACTGCATCACCGAGGAGGTCACCGAGATGCCCCGCTGCTTTTCCAGTTCCATCCAGTCGGAGGTGGCGTGGCGGCTGGCCTTGCGGGCCCGTACCTCGCCGGCCACCTGGATGGCGCCGCCGAACCACAGGAGCTTTTCGGTGAGCGTCGTCTTGCCCGCGTCCGGGTGGGAAATGATGGCGAAGGTGCGGCGGCGGGAGATTTCGTTGTCGAGGGCGGTCACGGCGGGAGAAAAGCGAATTCGGAAAGGCGGCGATTATACGCCTCCCCCGCCCAGGCCACTTCCGTACGCCTCTTATCCGGACATACATCAATGCCGGACAATCAATTCCATGGGCATAATAGCACCTTCAACAACCGCATCCCGACGCCATGTCCGCCACCCACCGCCTGATGTTTGCCGGCCAGCCCCTGCCCGGGTTTGATTCCACCCAACTGCAGGCCACGCTCACCGAACGCCTGAAACTGACGCCGGAACAGGCCAACCTCATTTTTTCCGGCAAGATCGTCAGCATCAAGAAATTCACGAGCTATCGGGAGGCCGAGGCCTTCATGAACCGCTTGGCCGACCTGGGCGCCAAGACCTGGGTCGAGACCCTCGATCCGCCGCAACCGACCGCAAACCCCGGTTCAAATTTTCCCCAGCAGGTCCCTCCCCCGCCCCCCGCATCACAGCCGCCGCCGGCCCAGGCATCGGTTCCCGGCGCCCTGGGGCTGACACCCATGGCGTCCCCCGTCGAGGAAATCGAATGCCCCAGCTGCGGTGAGGCCCAGCCCAAACGGACCCTATGCCGCAAATGCTCCGCCGACATGCCCCGGGTCCTGGCAGCCCAGGAAGAGGCCAAGCGGGAAGCCCTCAAGCCCCGGCCCGATATCGCCGGCGCCGGTACCGGCGCCCGCTCCCCTGCGTCGTCCGGGCCTGCCGTCCGGCAGCAACTGGCCATCGACACACCGGCCCTCATCGGTTTCGGTATCGGTGGCCGCATCGGCCGACTCACCTACCTCCTGGGCAGCCTGGCCCTGTCGGCCCTGATCATTCCCATTGTCGTGCTGGGGCTCAAGACGAGCAGCCTGATCGCCATGGCCATCCTTCTCATCCTGAGCGGCATCTTCTGCCTGCGCCTGTCCATCCTGCGCTGCCACGACCTGGGCTGGAACCAATGGCTGGCGGCGGTCCAGCTCATTCCCTACGTGGGGGGCATCTTCACCCTCATCCTCCTGGTGGTCCCGGGCAACCGGGGCCAAAACGAGCATGGCGACCCCACCCCCATCGCCGGCTGGGGGCCGCTGGCCGCCTGCGTAGTCATCGCCATCGGCTCGGGCTTCAGCATCCGCAACGACATGGGTTCGATGGTGATGTCCCTGGCGGCCATGCAGGGGAAAGGCAAATCCGTCCCTCAATTCCCCCAACAAGCCCTTCAAGCCGAATCCACTCCGCCGGTCATCCTCTTCACGGACGGCGGCTGCGGACAATGCGCCCTCCGGCGCCAGGAACTGGCCAGCGCCGGCATTTCCTACCAGGAGATTTCCCTGGACGACTTTCCCGCCGTCCGGGCGCAGCTTCGGGAGGCCCTGATGGCCTCGGGAATGGATGGAAACCACATCCCCACCCCGATGTTTCAAGTCAACGGCATGCTTCTGCCGGAAGGGGTGAGCGTGGCGGACCTGCAAACCTTCCTGCGCTCGACGCGCTAGCGGCCGGGCTCAGCCGGCGATGGGCCTCACCTTACCCGCCGCCAGCTTGGCCCGCTCCCGGGCCTCCTCGACGGTGGCCCCATTGGCCACCGCAACGCCCATGCGGCGCTTCTTGAAGGATTCCGGCTTCCCGAAGAGGCGCAGATCGGTGCGGGGAACGGCCAGCGCCTCCGCCACGCCCTCGAAGGCGATCCCAGACGCTTCCATACCGCCGTAAATGACGGCCGAAGCCCCCGGCTCCCGCAGGGAGACATCCACCGGCAGTCCCAGGATGGCCCGGGCATGGAGTTCGAATTCGGAAAAACGCTGGGAGCACAGGGTGACGAGGCCGGTATCGTGGGGCCGGGGGCTCACTTCCGAGAACCATACCTGATCGCCCTTGACGAACAGCTCCACGCCAAAGATGCCCCGGCCGCCCAGGTTGCCGGTGACGGCGGCGGCAATCTCCCGGGATTTTTCCAGGGCAACCGGGCTCATGGTCTGGGGCTGCCAGGATTCCACATAGTCCCCCGCCACCTGGACGTGGCCGATGGGCTCGCAGAAATAGGTCTGCACCTCGCCCTTGCCATCCCGGGCCCGGACGGTGAGCTGGGTGATTTCGTAATCGAAGTCGATGAAGCCTTCCACGATCACCCGCCCCTGGTTCACCCGGCCACCGGCGGCGGCATATTCCCAGGCCTTGGCCACGTCCTCCGGCCCCTTGACGGTGGATTGCCCCTTGCCGGAGGAGGACATGACGGGCTTCACGATGCAGGGATAACCAATCCCCCCGTCGATGGCGGCCTGGAGCTCGGCCAGGGAATCGGCGAATTTGTACGGCGAGGTGGGCAGGCCCAGTTCCTCGGCAGCCAGGCGGCGGATGCCCTCCCGGTTCATGGTGAGCTTGGCGGCCCGGGCGGTGGGGATGACCTCCGCCAGGCCCTCGGCCTCGATTTCCACCAGGGTGTCGGTGGCGATGGCCTCGATTTCCGGCACCACCAGATGGGGCCGCTCCTTCTCGATCAGGGCCCGCAGGGCGGCGCCGTCAGTCATGGAGATGACGTGGGCCCGGTGGGCCACTTGGTGGCCGGGGGCGTTGGCATAGCGGTCCACTGCGATGACCTCGACGCCGAGGCGCTGCAGGGCGATGACCACTTCCTTGCCGAGCTCGCCGGAGCCCAGGAGCATGACCCGCAGGGCGGATGGGGAAAGGGGGGTGCCGAATTTCATGGACGTCTCCGCAATCGAGGGAGGCGAATCATAGCACCGGGCCGGACTAGGACCGGGCCCGGGCCCGGGCGTCGGCCTCAAGGAGACGGGCGAATTCCTCGGCGGGCACCGGCCGGCTGTAGTAGTAGCCCTGACCCTGGTTGCAGCCGTAGGCGCAGAGGATTTCGCTCTGGCGGACAGTCTCGATGCCCTCGGCGATGGTTTCCAGGCCGAGGCCGCGGCCCAGTTCGATGATGGTCCGCACGATCTTGGCGGCTTCCTTGCTGGTGTCCAGATCCCGGACGAAGGACTGGTCCACCTTGAGCTTGTCCACGGCGAAGCGGGTCAGGTAGGCCAGGCTGGAATAGCCGGTCCCGAAATCGTCCAGGGACAGCCGTAGGCCCAGGGCCTTGAGGGAGCGCACGGCGGCCAGGGTCTGTTCGGTATCGTGGATGAGGATGGATTCAGTGATTTCCAGTTCCAGGCATTCCGGCGGCAGGCCGCTGTCGGCCAGGGCCCGGGTCACCGTTTCCAGGAGCCGGCCACGGGTGAACTGGACTGCGGAGAGGTTCACCGCGATCACCTCCATGGGCAGGCCGGCGGCGCGCCAGGCCATCGCCTGGCGGCAGGCTTCCTCGATGACCCAGGCGCCGATGGCAACGATGGCCCCGGTCTGCTCCGCCAGGGGGATGAACCGGACCGGCGGGATGAGGCCCAGGTCAGGGCTGTTCCAACGGATGAGCGCTTCGGCGCCGACGATCCGGCCGCTGCCCAGCTCCACCTGGGGCTGGTAATGGAGGATGAATTCCCGGCGATCCAGGGCGCCGTGCAGGCGGCTCTCCAGGAAGAAGCGGTCCCGCACCCCCTGGTTCATGGCGTCGGTGAAGAAGCGATAGCTGCCCCGCTCGTACTCCTTGCCGAAGCGCAGCGCCGTATCGGCGGTCTTCAGGAGGGTATCGAAATCCCTGCCGTCGTCCGGGCCAAGGCTGATGCCGATGGTGGCCGAAACATCCAGGCTGGTGCCATTGACCTGGATGGGATGGGCCAGGCTGCCGAGAATTTTTGCGGCGGCCAGGGCGGCCCCGCTGCCGTCCTCCAGTTCGCTCAGGAGAACCAGGAACTCGTCGGAACCCTGGCGGCTCACCGTATCCATGTCCCGGATGCAAGCCCGCAACCGCTCCGCCACGACTTTCAGGAGCTCGTCGCCCTTGGCATGCCCCAGGTTGTCGTTGATGGTCTTGAAGTCGTCGATATCGACGTAGAGCAGCGCCACCCGCTTCTTTTCCCGGATTGCCGCGGCGATGGCGTGCTCCACCCGGTCCTGGAGCAGGACCCGGTTGGGGAGGCCGGTGAGGGAATCGTGGGTGACCAGATAGGCGATCTGGGCCTCGTTGGCCTTCTGCTGGCTGTCGTAGCTTCGGCAAAGCACGATGGCCTTGGCGAGCTGGGCCATGGCCGGCATGAACATGCGGGTGACCGGCAGTTCCGTCTCCGGCAGCTGAGGCGCCAGGAGGACGATCACGCTACGGCCATCGATGGGCAGGCGCAGATAGCTGTTGTAGCGCCCCGGAGGCACGGGCAACTGGGACAGGAGCGACCCGGCATCGCCGGAGGTAGCCGGACTGGGCCGCAGCAGTTCGACAGGCAAGCGGACCGGCGTGCCTGCCAGCTCCACCAAGTTGTAATCGCCGACCGCCACCTCGATCCTGGCCTCTACGGACAAATCATCCCCAGGAGACGGCAGATCCAGGCAGACGAAGCCGGCGGGAAAGGAGGTGTAGTAAAGGAGCCGCTGCAGGCAGCGGGTCAGCAGGGGCTTGAGGCTGACTTCGCCGCCGATGACCAAGGCGAGGTCGTAGAGGACCGGCAGGATTCCATCATGCTGCCCGCCGGGTTTGCCTAGAGACACGTCGCTACCAGGGTGGCGTTATGGAAGAGCGGATAGCCGCCGACGGTGGAAGGCCCGATCTCGCCCAGGGACTTGGCCCCGGCGATGCAGCCCACCCCGGTCAGGCGCTTCAGCTCCTCCAGTTCGCGGTGGGAGGCCTCGTTGCCCAGGTGCATGTTGCGTCCGGCGCAGTAGAAAAGCAGCAGTTCCCGGCCGCCGATGGCGCCGTTCAGCTCCACCAGTCCCTTGTTGAGGGCCTCCAGGGTGTGGATGGAATCCACCGCCGGCGCCTCCAGCAGGGTGAGCAGGGAATTGGGCGGGACCTCGCCGACGCAGAACAGGGAGCCGTCTTCCCCCAGGGCCACGGGAATACGCACCAGGACGCTGTGGTTGGCCCGCACGATGCCGAAGGGGAAATGGACGGCGTAATTGTAGAAATTCTCCCGGGTGATCTCGACGCCATACTGCTTCTGCATCAGCTCCTGGTACACCTCGAAGGCGGGGCGCCAGTCGATATGGACGATACGGTTCCCCTCGGTGGAGGTGGCGTAGATCATGTTTTCCGGCGCCAGGTAGCCGTGCTCCAGGATGCCGCCCTTGTGGGGCTGGAGGAGCATCACCAGCACGCCGTTGCCGACGAGCCGCTGGTTGTCGAAGAGGCAGGGCATGGGCTGGAAGGTCTCGCTGCCGGCATTGACCCCCAGGTAGCGCACCCGGTTGGCGAGGTGAAGATAAAGCTCATCGAGGATGGTGCCGATGTTGGGCACCAGGGCGTCGAAGAACATGCAGAGGGTCACGTCCGGGGTATCGTCCAACTGGCCGCGGACATCCTGGGCGATGCGCTCCACCACGGTGGGATCGTCGGGCAGGCCCTCGTACAGGGCGGCGAAGGGCATTTCGTCGAGACGGAAGAGCCACATCCCGCTGGTGCGAAACCCCTCGTCCGCGATGAGGGCCGGGAAGATGCCGCCCACCAGGGACACCCCGAGCCGGGAGCAGACGCCTTGAAGCCCGGCCACGGCGTCCTTCTCGGCCTCGGGCAACAGCGCCAGGACGCCCATGGCGGGATCAGCCGCTTTCCATTCCCGCAACAGGCCTTCGATATCGGCTTCGTTGAAAGCCGGGAAGTAGTGCATGCTCTTCTTGCTCATGGCCGTACTCCGCACATTGGGGGAATCCCCCATCCCTAGTACAGTTATTTTCCCACAGGCCGGCAGGGCGCGTCATGACGGCCGTCAACTGCCCGTCAGAGGGCCACCAGGCTTTGCCGTCCGGACCAGTTTTCGCCGGGGGCCACGAGGACCGGACGCTTGGCGGCGGCAGCCTCGACGCACAACATGTGGCGGAAGGCGGTAGGCGACATGTCGGGCATCCGGGCGCAGAGATCGATCCAGGGATTCCATACCACCACGTCGGGGAAACCCTCCTGGTGGATGCCCAGGCTGAGGTTGCCGGCCTTCAACAGCAGGGGCCGGTTGGCGTCGTGATAGACCCGGTCGATCTCGCCTTCGACGATAAGCTCTGGGCCGTTGTCCTTCTTGACCTTGTCGCCGTCGGCCGCATCCCGGTACTGGAAACCGTAGAGGCCGGCCAGGGCGATATCCTCAACCTCCACCACCCGCAGGTAGGTGTGGAGCGCCCCGGTGAAGGAGATGGGATGGAGGCTCAGGTTCTCGATGTCCAGCTCCACGTCCAGCCGGTCATCCTCCAGGACCACGGTGACCTCGGCCCGGAATTTGTGGGGCCAGAGGTCCCGGGTGTCTTCGTCGTCTTCGGTGCCCAGGGTCACCATGGCATAGCTGTCGGAGGAAGACTGGCCGGCCACTTCCCATTCCCGATCCCGCAGGAAGCCGTGCTTGGGCAGGTCGCCCAGGCCGGCAAATTGGGGGAAGCAGACGGGACTGCCGCCCCGGATGGGGACGCTGCCGTCGAACTTGGCCTGTTCGCTCAGGAAGAGCCGCTCCCGGCCGTCCCGGGTGACCCAGGACAGCACCTGGCCGCCCAGGGTGCCGACGATGGCGGTGGCTCCGCTGGCGGCGGTCAGCTTGACGGCTTCGATGCCGTGGAAATCGATGGTTTCAATGCTTGGTTTCATGTTCGTGGGATGCCTTGGGCACCAGGTAGAGTTGGGGACGCAGGTGCAGCCACTCGACGTCCTGGCCGAGAAGCGCGAGGCTGCCGGGGCAGCGGTTGTCCCCGTTGTCGGAAAATTCGAAGCCGTAGATACGGCGCAGCCGCAGCCGGCCCCCCTCGTCCCGAGCGAGGCGCAGGGAACGGACGGCGGCGGTCTCATCGAGGAATTGCAGCCCCTCCTCCAAGCAGGCCGCCTCGGCGGCGCGCACGGCTATTTCCCGGGCCTTGAGGCTGTCCAGCCAGAACCAGACGCCGCCGGCGCCCAGGATCAGGAGGAGGATTTCGGAAAAGTTGTCGAAAAGGGCCATGGCGGCGAAGTATACTGCGCCCCATGCTCAGTTACCGCCACGCCTTCCACGCCGGCAACCATGCCGACGTGCTCAAACACCTCGTCCTCGTCCAGATCGCCCGCCACCTGGGGCAGAAGGACGCGCCCTTCTGGTACGTGGATACCCATGCCGGGGCCGGCCGTTATGCCCTGGAAGGCGCCCACGCCGCCAAGCTGGCCGAGTTCCAGACCGGTATCGGCAAGCTCTGGCTGCGCCGCGATCTGCCTCCGGCGGTGGCCGAGTATGTGGAACTGGTCCAGGCCCTCAACCCGGACGGCAAGCTGCGCCACTACCCCGGCTCCCCCTGGTTCGCCTGGAAGACCCTGCGACCCCAGGACCGCCTGCGGCTTTTCGAGCTTCATTCCACCGACTCCCGGCTGCTGAATGAGACCTTCAAGGGCGCCGGCCGCCAGGTGACCATCACCGCCGGCGACGGCATCGCCGGCCTCAAGGCCGTCCTGCCCCCGCCCCCCCGCCGGGCCCTGATCCTGATCGATCCCTCCTACGAGGTGAAGAGCGACTACGTGGATGTGCGGAACGGCCTCCAGGATGCCTTGAAGCGCTTCGCCACCGGCACCTATGCCGTCTGGTATCCCCAGCTCACCAAACCGGAATCCCGCCAGCTGCCGGAAAGGCTGAAGAGCCTGCCGGCCAAGAACTGGCTCCACGTCTCCCTGTCCGTGACCAAGCCCCCCAAGGATGGCTTCGGCATGTACGGCAGCGGCATGTTCGTCATCAACCCGCCCTGGAAACTGGCCGATACCCTGCAGGACGTGATGCCCTGGCTGGTGGAAGTGCTGGGCCAGGAAGGCGCCAAATTCACCGTGGAAAGCCAGGGCGACTAACGCCCGTTGATCACGGAGAAATAACCGGCATCCTCCTTGGCCAGGTGGTTGCCCACCACTTCCCGTATCAGGAAGTCGAGGAGGTCGCCGTAGATATGACGGCCGTCGGCTATCCCGGCCAATAACTCCCTTCCCCGATCCTCCAGCGCGCGGTGCTGCAGGATATGGCATTCGGCATCGGCCCAGCCGGTCGGCAGGAAGATGGACTCCTCATGGCGGAAATGCTCGCTTAGCCAGAACAGCATTTCCTCCAGGTGCCCATGCAGAGCGCGGATATCGGGATGCTTCTGGGCATTGCGGACCAACTCGTTCACCAGGTGGAAGAGGTATTCGTGCTCGGAGTCGATGGCCAGGTGGCCCGAAGCATACTTGCCATCCCAGACCAGCTGGACCATCGGCGGAACCGACGGCTCATGGTGCGCCACCTCCACACGGTTGCGGCCGAGGTGCTTGGCGCGATAGAGGGCGCCATCGGCCGACTCCAGCAGCATCTCCAAATCATGGACATGCCGATCGAACTCGGCGACGCCGATACTGGCCGTGACCCGGATGGACTCGCCCCGGAACGGAACCGGCGTTCCCTCCAAGGTCTGCCGCAACCGCTCGGCCAGGACCTGGGCCCCAGCGGCGGTGGTGGCCGGCAGGAGGACCATGAATTCCTCGCCGCCGACACGGCCGAACTGGTCAGCCCCCCGCAGGCAGGATTCCGCCGCGCGGACAAAAGCCCGGAGCACCTCATCGCCGGCCCGATGGCCGTAGGTGTCGTTGACCCGCTTGAAATGGTCCAGGTCCAGGGCCAGGACCGACAGGGTCGTCATTCCCCTCTCCGCCAACCTGATGTGGTGCCGAACCTTGTCGCTGAACGCCCGCCGGTTCAGGATGCCGGTCAGGTCGTCGTGGGTGGCCAGGTCGGCGGCCAACTGGAGATAGCGCTGCATGGCCATCATGACGAAGCCAAAGTTCCAGCCAATCAGAAGTACCAGAAATTCGGCACAGGCCACCGTGTGGATGACTGCACCGCCAAAGCCGGCCTGCCCGCCGGAAGGCGTCGCGAGGGCGCCGTGGATCAGGAAAAACAAGGCATTGATGGAAAAGAGGCCGCCGACGAAATAGCTCGACTCCCTGGCCACGCCGCCATGCCGGACCAGAAGTTCGTAGGCGCAGACCATGGACACCCCGCCGATCACCAGGGACAGCACCAGTTCCCGATAAGCGCTTGCCGCGCCGAGGATGATTCCGCCCAACACCGCCAACCCGCCCACCCTGGCCAGGGGAAAGCCCTCCACCACTCGGCGCTGGAAGGATCGGATTCCCTCCCAGTAGAAACAGAGGACAAGAGCGATGGCGACATAGCCCAACGCCACCGGCTGGGGCTGCACCTGGGGTGCCGCGCCGGCAGCGACGAGGCTGCCTGCCGCCCACCACACCACCGCCCTCTCCCGGGTCTGCCACCAGACCACCATGTTGCCGATGGCAAGGAGGGGGGCGACGAGCAGGATTCCCAGGCCAAGGGTGCCGACGTGGAGTTCCATCAGCAGCCCCCGGTGCCAGGGAGGATCAGGAAATTGGCTGGCACGGAGAGGCGAACGGACTTCATCGGCGAGAACATGGCGTGGCGTGTTTGCAAAGCCCTTCAGTCAGCAAGGGCTATGCCAGAATGATCGAGCCCCGCTCACCACCGGGTCTGCGCCTGCCGCCCCGGAAATCCCTACACCAGCAATGGGAATTTTTCCCGCCCCTTGGAATGCTTCACGGGGCGGCCGACCGGCTCAAAGCTCGGTGTACTTCGCCCGGGACCCCCTGCTCTTCTCCACCGGGTATTTCACGGCGTTCTTGGCCAGCTTTTCCCGGGCCGCAGCGGCCAGGTCGATGCCAGCCCTGTCGGCGATGAGGAGCAGATAGAGGAGGATATCCGCACACTCTTCCCCCAGGGCCTCATGGGCCGCTGGGTCCTTGGGCAGCGACTCGATCTCCTCGTCCGATTTCCACTGGGTCAGCTCCAGGAGTTCCGAGGCCTCCAGGTTGAGGGAAACGATGAGATTCCGGAGGGAATGGAACTGCCGCCAGTCGCGCTCGTCGCGGAAGGCCAGCACTGCCCGGGTCAGGGTTTCGAGGTCAGTCAATTACAATCTCCCCATCCAATAACAAGCGAGGTAAGTCATGCCCATTTTCACCCTCGGCGAGAAGAAGCCGCAACTCGGCAAGGATGCCTGGGTCGCCCCCAACGCCACGGTCATCGGCGACGTGCGGCTCGCCGACAATGTCTCCATCTGGTGGAACGCCGTGCTGCGCGGCGACAACGATCCCATCACCATCGGCGCCGGCACCAACATTCAGGACGGCTCGGTGCTCCACACCGACGAGGGGGTGCCCATGAACATCGGCGCCGATGTGACCGTCGGCCACCTGGTGATGCTCCATGGCTGCACGGTGGGGGATGGAAGCCTGATCGGCATCGGTTCCATCATCCTGAACCGGGCGGTGATCGGCAAGAATTCCATTGTCGGGGCCAACACCCTCATTCCCGAGGGCAAGGTCTTCCCGGACCGCGTGCTGATCGTCGGCTCCCCCGGCAAGGTGGTGCGGGAACTGACCGACGAGGAAGTGGCGAAGCTGAAGAAATCGGCCGAGCACTACGTCGGTAATGCCGGCCGCTATCGGGACAACCTGAAGGAAGCTTAAACGGCGCTGGACAGGTTGGAGATGGTGATGCTGGTCCGCGGCTTGACAATCGATTTCTGGATTGCAAGCCGGTCCTTAGCATTAACAATGATCGGGGCCCGGATATTGGCGCCAATGCCTCCGGATGCATCCTTATCCCGCCGGTACAGGAGGAGCATCACCGCCAAATCCTGTTCAGCCGGATCCTTCAACAGGGCCATCTCTTCGTCGGTAAGCTGGAGTTCATAGCTGAACCCGAGGGCTTGGGGATCGACCACCTGGAAGGCGACACCTGGATCGTCCAGAGACTGGAGCGCGAAGGTGGATGGCTCGCTCTCATCTGTTTCGTGGATCAGCATGAAGCGCTTGTTGTCCTCGAAAGCCGCCAAGCCCTCCGGAAAGACGATAACTTTTTCAGGATCAACAGCCACTTCGCCAAACAAATAGGTCTTGACCTTCATTGCACCCCTCCATGTACGCGTGATTTATTTGAACGATGCTACACCAATCTCGGTAGCCTTGTTGTCAAAACCGTTGCCCCGCAAGCATTCATCCGCTTGTCTTTTGCCGCCGGATTTTGCATAGTTCGCCCTTTTTTCCAGAGTCTCATGCTGCCTCCCATCGAGCACCGCATCGCCGTCGAACTCGGCGTGCGCCCGCCCCAGGTCAATGCCGCCATCGCCCTTCTGGACGAAGGCGCCACGGTTCCCTTCATCGCCCGCTACCGCAAGGAAGTGACCGGCGGCCTGGATGACACCCAGCTCCGCACCCTGGAAGAACGCCTTAACTACCTCCGGGAACTGGAAGACCGCCGCGCCGCCATCCTCCAAAGCATCGACGAACAGGGCAAACTGACCCCGGAACTCAAGGTCGAGGTCATGGAGGCCGAGACCAAGCAGCGCCTGGAAGACCTTTACCTCCCCTACAAGCAGAAGCGCCGCACCAAGGCCCAGATCGCCCGGGAAGCCGGCATCGAGCCCCTGGCCCTGGCCCTCCTGGAAGACCCGACCCTTTCCCCGGAAGCCGAGGCCGAAAAGTACCTGAACGCCGACGCCGGCTTTGCCGACGCCC
>JBLNBI010000266.1:0-3375 GCA_050259815.1 Actinomycetota bacterium
AGCCATGCCAGGGAATCCACGATCTCCTTGGGAGGCCGGGGGGCAGCCGCCGTGGCCAGGTGCTGCCGGGCCTCCGCCTGGCTGCCCTGGAGCGCCGCTTCCAGGCGGGCGACTTCGCCCTGGTAGCCGAGGGCCGCGAAGACGGCGGGAACGGCGAGGGCCACGATCAGGCCGCCCAGCAGCGCCATGCGGCTGATCGCCTGCGGTAGTTCCGGGGGCGGATCCTGGGATGGAGAGGGAGGCGAAAAGATCATGGCTGGACAGTGGAAACTATGTCCAGGGCATTAGAACGGATCGGCCTCCGACGGAGAATGGGGCTGTCTGTTTATGTGCCGGTGGGGTAATTCCAGCCTGCGGGCATCGCTATGGAGGTAGGCGGCGGAGGGCCGACCCGGGCGGATGGGATGCCACTACGGTATCGGCTCGCCGTCGGCAGCGGTTTTCGGGAAGGCAGGGAGTGTCCGTCACTTGCCGGCCTGGCGCCGGCCGGCGGAGACGGCATAGGCGGGGGAGCGGAATTTCAGCACCGGGTCGTCGGTGGGCTCCATGCCATCGGCCATGACCAGGGGGTCGTAGTTGATGGGCTCGCAGGCAGCTCCCTTCTGGGGCATGGCCGAGGTGAGGGTCAGGGTGCCCGCCTTGATGCGGCGGCGACTTTCCGGCCAAGGCTGGGTCGGGTCGTTTTCCGGGTCGCCGGGCTGGCCGATGGCGACGATCATGTCCCAGCGTATCGGGCCCTGCTGGGCACGCTTGATCAGGGCCGGTTCCAGGAAGTTGGGATCGGCGGTCTTCACCTCCGCATCCGTGAGGCTCTTTTCGCCGTCCTGGGGAACGAACTGCCAGCGTACCAGGGTGGCCTGGCCGTCCTTGTCGATGAACCGGAAGGTATGCAGCCCGAAATAGGAAGTGGTGGCGTAGTTGGCCGGCGGGTTGTGGGTGTCCAGGTACTCGGTCTGGGCCCGGTTCTCCGGGTGGGCGGCCCGGAAGGCCTTGACCTTGTCGGGATCGGGCTTGCCGGTGGCCGGGTCGGGGCGGGTGGCGAGGGTCAGATCCAGGAAGTCCCGGGGAGTCCTCACGCCGAAGACCGGGGTGTTGATCATGGTGATGTGCTGGAGGCGTCCCTCCGGGAGCCGGAATTCCAGGGCCATTCCCCGGGGCGTCTTGGCCGTGTCCGGCGCCTTGGGATTGCCGCCGGCGACGGAAAAGCGGGCCACCACCGGCACCGGCTTGCCCGAGAAGAGGGGCGAGCGGCTGAAGGACGCCATCTCCGGATTGCCGACGAATTCCCCGGTGGCGCAGGTGCCCTTGATGTGGTTGCGCCGCTCGCCGGGATGGACCCCGAAACTGCCTTCCAGGGCGCCCACCATCTGGTCGGCGCTGACGTCGCCGCCGGCGGGGGCCGCCCATGCGGCGCCAAGCCAGGAGAAGGCGGCCAGGAGGCCAAGGGGCAGGGGCTTGTTGGTCATGGCGATTCCTCGAAAGGGAAGGGGCGCCCTTTTGATCATCCCTTGGATATCGGGTTGCACCGGGGAAAATGTATTCTGGATGTCCGCTTTCCCGTATTCCGGGAGGCGAGACGGTCAGTTGCCCCTTGAATAACCGGCGCCGTCCCCGCCGAACTAAGCCCCGGGGAGTGACGGAGAATCCACCGCCAGCGGTCCTGTGCTGCGCGGCTTGTCCGTTGCAGCGGGATGGGAAGTCGTCTGTTTGCGGCCGGCCGGGGGGCGGCGGCTCAGGGAAGCGAGATGGAAGGGTTCGACGAAGCGGCTGAACAGCGCCTGCTGTTCCTTGGTCCCCTGGTAGTAGCACATGGCGGTCCCGCCGATTCCGACGACCATGAAGAACGGCGTGAGGAAGCCGACCACCAGCTTCCCATAATGGCTGTCCCCTATCACTTCCGAAGCCAGCAGCAGCACCAGCAGGCACAGGGCCGAGCCGACCGCCACGGCCGCGGCGCGGCGCTTTCTTCTTGAATACCGAGAGGGCTTGCTCATCCTGCGATCCATACCGTCAATTGCTCATACCAACCTGCCAGCATAGGCGTTCGTCCTGCGGGAGGGCAGGGTAATTTTTCACAGTCTACTGGCTAATCCCCACTTTCTGGGGACGGTTTTGTGGATAAGCCGGATTTCCCCTTGTCCGTCAGTGATATGACAGCCTGCCTATTTCGTGGTCAGCGGTCGCCGCCGGGGTGTGACGGATACCGCGTTTTTCCCTTGCCGCGGCTTCGCTACTACTGTGGGGAAGCGCCGTCCAGTACGTGTGACCCCTGATTACGCCCTGGGATCGGCTCTTGGTTAAATCCGCACGCCCTGGCGATCAGGGCTCCATGCGGCGGGTCGTCGGAATGGTTGTCCGGGATCAGCCCAAACCATTTAAGACGGAAGCGAGCATGACAATTACCAAGAAAATGGGACTGCTGGTCACGGCATCCGTGCTGGGTATCGTGATCCTGGCGGGGGTGGCGATCCACCAGATGGGGAAGGTCTTCGACGCGGCCAATTTCGGCAACAGCAGCTCCGTGCCCAGTTACCAGACCCTGGGGGCCGCCAACACGGCCTTCGGCAACCTGCGGGCGCTGGTGTGGCAGCACATGGCGGTGACGGATGCTTCGGCCCTTGCGGAAATCGACGCCAAGATCGCAACGGCTCGCCAGAAATTGGAAGAAAGCCTCGCCAAGTACGACAAGGAGTACGTCGTCGACGAAAAGGACCGCGCCCTCTCCGCCGCGGTTCGCACGGCCTTCAAAGACTACAATGGGGTGGTGGACAAGGCCCTGGCCGAAGCCCGGGCCAACCGTCCGGAACAGGCCCGCGACCATCTTCTCAAGAACCAGGCGGTCATCGCCAGGATGGTGGATGCCTTCCAGGAACTCCGGGACTACAACGCCGAATTGGCCGATCGGGGCGCCAAGGAAGCCGTCGCAGCCAAATCCACCGCCATCACCGTGGCCATCGTCATCGTCCTGCTCTCGAGCGCCGCGGTCACGGCCATCGGCTTTGCAGTGATCCGGAACGTCATGGCTCAACTGGGCGGAGAGCCGGATGCCGCCGCCGGCATTGCCCAGCAGATTGCCGACGGCGACCTCTCTTCCCGGATCGAACTCAAGGCGGGCGACACCTCCAGCCTCATGGCTTCGATGAAGCAGATGAGCAGCGCGCTGCAATCCCTCCTGGCCGAAATGAACCACATGTCCCGGGAACACGACGCCGGGGACATCGACGTCAAGATCGACGAGACCAAGTTCAAGGGCGAATACGCCACCATGGCCAAGGGCGTGAACGACATGGTCTTCGGCCACATCGCCGTGAAGAAGAAGGCCATGGCCTGCGCCAAGGCCTTCGGGGAAGGGGACCTGGACGCCCCCCTGGAAGC
>JBLNBI010000267.1:0-11638 GCA_050259815.1 Actinomycetota bacterium
GTGGTCGGCAAGACCTAGAGGACCACCTGGGCGCCCAGTTCCACCACCCGGTTTGGGGGCAGCTTGAAGTAGGCGGCGGCGCTGCCGGCGTTGCGGAACATGGCGACGAAGAGCTTCTGCCGCCAGAAGGCCATTTCGGAGCGCAGCTTGGGGATGAGGGTTTCCCGGCCCAGGAAGAAGGATGCGTCCATCAGGTCGATATCCAGGCCCGCCTCCTTGCCCATGGCCAGGGCGGCGGGGATGTCCGGCTCCTCCTTGAAGCCGTACTGGACGATGACCCGCCAGACGTTGCAGCCCAGGGCCTTGATCTCCACCCGGTCGATATCCGGCACGGAGGGCACGTCGAATACCTGTACCGAGACGAGGACGATGCGCTCGTGGAGGCATTTGTAGTGCTTGAGGCTGTGGAGCAGGGAATGGGGCGTCACCTCCGGGGAAGGGGTGAGGAAGACGGCCGTGCCAGGCACCTTGGGTACCTCGCAGCCGCCGATGCTGGCCACGAAATCGCCGATGGGCAGGTAGCTTTCGGACAGGCGGGAAACCAGAAGCCGCCGGCCCCGCTTCCAGGTGGTCATGACGGCGAACACCACCAGCCCCAGGGCCAGGGGGAACCAGCCGCCCTGGTGGAGCTTGGTCAGATTGGAGCTGAAATAGGCGAGGTCCACCGCCAGGAAGAAGCCCACCACGCCGATGGAGAGAGGCAGGCTCCAGCGCCAGAAATTGCGCACTACCACGAAGCTCAGGAGGGTGGTGATGACCATGGTGCCGGTCACGGCGATGCCGTAGGCCGCCGCCAGCCTGGTGGAGGAGCCGAAGCCCATCACCAGCACCGCCACCGCCACCATCAGGGCCCAGTTGATGCCGGGCAGGTAGATCTGGCCGATCTCCTGCTGGGAGGTGTGCTGGATTTCGAAACGGGGGACGTAGCCCAGCTGGATGGCCTGCTGGGTCATGGAATAGGCGCCGGAAATGACCGCCTGGGAGGCGATGACGGTGGCGATGGTGGACAGCCCCACCATGGGATAGAGGGCCCAGGTCGGGGCCATCAGGTAGAAGGGATTCTCGATGGCCTCGGGCCGGGCAAGGAGCAGGGCCCCCTGGCCGAAATAGTTGAGCACCAGCCCCGGCAGGACGACCCCGAACCAGGCGTACTGCACCGGCTTGCGGCCGAAGTGGCCCATGTCCGCGTAGAGGGCCTCGCCCCCGGTCAGCGCCAGCACCGCGGCGCCCAGGGAGAAGAAGGCATGGACCGGGTCGTCCAGGAAGAAAAAGAGGGCGTGGCGGGGATCGAGGGCGGAGAGGACCTCCGGATGCTCGATGAGCTGCACCGTCCCCAGGAGGCCCAGGGTCAGGAACCAGACCACGATGACCGGCCCGAACAGTCCGCCCACCCGGGCGGTGCCGTGCTTCTGGACGACGAACAGCCCGGCCAGGACGGCCAGGGAGATGGGCACGATATAGGGCTTGAAGGCCGGGGTCGCCACTTCCAGCCCCTCCACGGCGGAGAGCACCGAGATGGCCGGGGTGAGGACGCTGTCCCCGTAGAACAGGGCCGCCCCGAAGAGGCCCAGGAGCATGAGGACTCCCGCCAGCCCCGGGCGCTTGTCCAGGCCCCGCAGCACCAGGGCCATGAGGGCCATGATGCCGCCTTCCCCCTTGTTGTCGGCCCGCATGATGAAGAGTACGTACTTGACCGAAATGACCACGATCAGGGACCAGAAGATCACCGACAGCATGCCCAGGATATTGTCCGGGGTGATGGGCACCGGATAGTGCTCGCCGCCGAAGATTTCCTTCATGGTGTACAGGGGGCTGGTGCCGATGTCGCCATACACCACCCCGAGGGCAGCCAGGGCCAGGGCCGCGGTGCGGCCTTTCTTGTGTTCCATCTTGTTTGACTCCGCTTAGGGCTGGAACCGGTAGCCGACGCCGGTCTCGGTCAGGAAGTGGGCGGGCTGGGCCGGGTCGGCCTCCAGCTTCTGCCGCAGGTGGCTCATGTAGATGCGCAGGTAGTGGCCGCTTTCGCCGTGATTCGGCCCCCACACCTCCCGCATCAGGCTGCGGTGGGTCATGACCTTGCCCCCGTTGGCGGCCAGGACGCTGAGCAGGCGGTATTCGATGGGGGTGAGGTGGACCGGCTCCCCGTCCCGCTGCACGGTGCGCCGGGAGAAATCCACCTCCACGGTGCCGAAGCTGAGCCGCGGCGAGGCCTCCTGTCCCTTCATCCGCCGCCGTTGCAGGGCCCGCACCCGGGCGGCCAGCTCGCCCACTCCGAAGGGCTTGGTCAGGTAATCGTCGGCCCCGGCGTCCAGGGCCTCGATCTTGTCCTCCTCGTCGCTGCGGGCGGAGAGGATGAGCACCGGCGCTTCCGACCAGCTGCGGAAATCCCGGATGAGGTCGACGCCGTCCATGTCGGGCAGGCCCAGGTCCACGATCAGGAGGTCCGGCTTGCGGGTCCCCGCCTCGATCAGGCCCCGCTGGCCGTTCTCGGCCTCGAACACCCGGCTTCCCTCCGCCTCCAGGGCGGCCCGGACGAAGCGCCGGATCTGGGGTTCGTCCTCGATGAGCAGCACATTCATTTCCGTGGTCACGGCTTGTCCTCCTGAAGGTCGGCGGGTTCGGCCTCGATGGCGGGGGGCGTTCCCAGGGGCAGGCGGAAGGTCACGCAGGCGCCGCCCTCCGGCCGGTCGGCGGCGGCGATGGTGCCGCCGTGGGCTTCGACGATAGCCTTGGCGATGGCGAGCCCCAGGCCCACCCCCGGGGTGGCCGATTCGGCCTGGCCCCGCTCGAACATCCCGAACACCCGTTCCGCCTGGCCGGGGGGGAAGCCCCTGCCCCGGTCGCAGACGGCGATGCCGGCCCGGTCGCCGTCCACGAAGGCGCGGATTTCGATGGGGCTGCCGGGGGGCGAATACTTGGCGGCGTTCTCGAGGAGGTTGCACACCACCCGCTCCAGGAGCACCGCGTCCAATTCCACCAGGGGCATGTCCGGCGGCAGGGCGACCCGGATGGGACGGTCCGCCAGGGTGTGCTTGAGGAGGTTGAGGCTGGCGCTGATCACATCCTCGAAAAGCTGCCATTCCCGCCGCAACTGCACCTTGCCGGCCTGGAGCCGGGCCATGTCCAGGAGGTTGCCCAGCAGGTTGCCCATGGCCCGGGCTTGGTCCCGGAGGGCGGCGGCCGTGCTGCGGGTGGCCTCGGTGGTGCCGTCGCGGGCGAGGGCCAGGGAGTCGGCCATGCCCACCAGGGCGGTCAAGGGGGTGCGCAGGTCGTGGGAGAGGGCGGAGAGCACCGAGCTGCGCAGGCGCTCGGCGGTGATCTCGATCTGGCTGTCCTGGGCCACGGCCACGTAATGGAGGCGTTCCACGGTCAGGGCCACCAGGGAGGCGACGGTGCCGAGAAGCTGGCGTTCCCGGGCCAGGTCGGCGGGATCGTCGGCGGAAACGACCATCACCCCCCGCACCCGCATCGGACCCTTGAGGGGCAGGACGAGGCGGGAGAGGTCGCCCGGGTCGTCCATCTCCACCTCGTCCCCCTGGGTTACGGCCATGAGGGCCAGGCGCAGGGGCAGGGTGGTGGCGGCCAGGGACGGCAGGTTGCCGGCGTCGTCCAGGAGATGAAGCTCCGCCTGGATGCCCATGCCCTTCAGATAGCCGTCCAGGGCTTCCTCCAGCTGTTCCCGGCCGGCGGCACCGGCCAGGTTGCGGGCCAGCTCGTACAGTCCCTGGGCCTGCCTTTCCTGCTCCCGGGCGACCTCCGCCTGGCGCTGAAGCCCGGCGGTCAGGGCCGCCGTCACCAGCCCGACGGCCAGCATGACGGCGAAGGTGACCAGATACTGCACGTCGCTGACGGCCAGGGAAAAGCGCGGGGGAACGAAGAGCACGTCGAACAGGGCAACGCTCAGGAAGGCGGCCATGACCGCCGGCCCCCGGCCGAGCCAGCGGGCCACCAGGAATACCGTGAGCAGGAAGAGCATCACGATATTGACCAGGTCGAGGAATTGCTGGAGGGGCGTGGCCAGCCCGGCCGTCAGCAGGCACGCGGCGACGGCCCACAGGTAGGCTGCTGCACGATTTTGTTGAGGGCTGCGGACCATCTCCGGCCTCCTTTCCTATAAGCGTAGGCTAAGGGAGGCTGCGAAAAAATGGCGTAGAAATGCGCTGGGGCCGCGTAAATATGTTGTAAACGCCCTCCGGCCAGACCCTACAGGACCCCGAGCAGGAAGAGCAGCGCCAGGGTAAGGGCCAGGGATACCAGGATGGACCCCAGGCAGCCCAGCCGGTTGGAGAAGAACAGGAACACGCCTATCCCGCTGGCTTCGGCCGCAAGGACCCGAGGGCCCGCTGCACCAGGCGGGCAATGGCCTCGCCGTATTCCTGCCCGGCCTCCAGGAGGCCGTTGTGCCCGGCGGGGTTGATCCGCACCAGTTGGGCGTCCGGCATCATCTTGCTCATGCCCACCCCGGCTTCGGGCAGGGTGATGCGGTCGGCGTCGCCGGTGATCACCAGGGCCGGCACCGAAATGCAGGCGGGGGTCTCGGCCTCGTCCCAGCGCAACACGGCCAGCAGCCCCTTGGCGACGATGGAGGGATTGTCCTTGACGTTGAAGCGGGTGGCGAATTCCAGCTGCCCACGGGTGACGTCCCGGCTCAGGGAAGTGAAGCGGTTCACCAGATGGGACGTGCCGTTGAAATAGCTCTGCCAGTTCATGAGCCAGACCAGGGGCCAGAGCAGGATGGTGAAGTAGAGCAGGGGTTCGATGACCGGCCAGCGCAGGGCTCGGAGCAGGCCGCCGGCGATGACCGTGCGCAGGGGCCAGACGTGGGTGGTGTCCATGAGGACGATGCCCCGCACCTTGCCCGCCAGGAGTTCCGGGTGCATGCGGCACAGGGTCAGGATCATCATGCCGCCGATGCTGTGGCCTACCAGGGTCACCGGCTGGTCCCCCGTCTCCTTGATGACCCGGGCCAGGTCCTCGGCCAGCCGGCCCATGGTGTAGTGGCCGTCGGAGGGCGGGGTGGAGCGGCCCAGGCCGGGCAGGTCCCAGAGCACCAGGCGGTACTGCTCGGAAAGCTGGCGGCGGACGTAGTACCAGGCGGTGCTGTCCAGGGCCCAGCCGTGGGTGAGGATGGCCACCGGCTTGCCCGGGTCCCCCTCGATCTCCAGGTGGAGCCGGCTGCCGTCGGCGCCGCTGATGCGCTTGGTGTTCTTGCTGTGGAGCGCCTGGGGATCGTCGCTGCCGCGGGGATACATGGCCAGCACCGCCAGGCGGCCGTAGGCGGACCAGAGCAGCATGGCGATAGCGCCGGCCAGCCAGGCGACGGACACCAGTTCGCCGACTGCCCAGGCCCAGAGGATGTACAGGCCGCCCACCAGCACGGCCACGGAAAGGAACCCGGCCAGGGTGCCGAGGAGGAAGGGCAGGGGCATCAGGTACATTTCTTTTTCCTCGTTTTGGGGGGCGGGCCCGGCTGGCGGGCGTTCTGGTCGGACTGGAGCGCCGGGGGCGGGTTCCACCTCTCTTGCCCGACCGGGGGCTAAGGCGCTATCGTCCCGGAGCCAACAACAACCACTTCGGAAGACAAATACATGACCGATGCTTCCTACCTGCTGCGCCAGGACGACGCCGGCGTCGCCACCCTCACCCTCAACCGCCCCCAGGCCCGCAATGCCCTGGGCCAGGGCATGCTGGGTGCCCTGCTGGACGCCTTCAAGGAAATTGCCGCCGACGACTCCGTCCGGGTGGTGATCCTGGCCGGCGCCGGCCCCGCCTTCTGTGCCGGGCACGATTTGAAGGAAATGCGGGCCAACGAGTATGGGCGGGCCTATACGGAAGCGCTCTTTTCCACCTGCGCCGAGGTGATGCAGGCCATCGTCAATCTCCCCAAGCCGGTCATCGCCCGGGTCCATGGCATCGCCACCGCCGCCGGCTGCCAGCTGGTGGCGAGCTGCGACCTGGCCGTGGCGGCGGACGATTCCCGCTTCGCCACCCCCGGGGTCAATATCGGCCTCTTCTGTTCCACCCCCATGGTGGCCCTGTCCCGCAACGTCGCCCCCAAGCACGCCATGCAGATGCTGCTGACCGGCGACCTGATCGACGCCGAAACGGCGCTCCGCTTCGGGCTGGTCAATGAACTGGTGCCGGCCGCCGAGCTGGAGGCGCGCACCCAGGCCCTGGCCCAGAAGCTCGCCAGCAAATCCCCGGTGACCCTGGCCATCGGCAAGGAGGCCTTCTACCGCCAGGCGGAGATGACCCTCTCGGATGCCTACGCCTACACCAAGGAAGTGATGGCCAAGAACCTGGAAA
The DNA here is from genome assembly GCA_050259815.1 of Actinomycetota bacterium. Classification (GTDB taxonomy): domain Bacteria; phylum Pseudomonadota; class Gammaproteobacteria; order Burkholderiales; family Rhodocyclaceae; genus JAGTRP01. The sequence continues at coordinate 6,307 of JBLNBI010000267.1, forward strand.
CCCGGGACGCCCAGGAGGGCATCGGCGCCTTTATCGACAAGCGCACGCCGGTGTGGTGCGGCAAGTGAGCGCCTGACCCGCGGCACGCCGCTTGCTGCGGGGCGGGGATGGATGCCACCGCCGCCGCCCTGCAGCACGCCCTGCTCTATGTCCTGATACCCCTGTGGTTCCTGGTCGGTTTTGCCGACTACCTGTGCCACCGGGTCCAGCATATCGAGCACAGCGCCGGCCTCAAGGAGGCGGCGATCCATCTCCTCCTGATCACGGAACTGGGCTTCGGCTTCCTGGCGGCCCTGCTGCTGGAAATCAATGCCGGCGCCTTCGCGGTGCTCATCGGCATCCTCCTGCTCCATGAGCTGACCGCCTGGTGGGACCTGGCCTACGCCGCCTCACGGCGCCGCATCCCGGTGCCCGAGCAGTGGGTCCACGGCCTCCAGGAATCCCTGCCCTGGGTCGGGCTGGCAGGGCTGATGGTGCTGCACCCCGACCAGTCCCTGGCCCTCTTTGGCCTGGGCACCGCCGCCCCGGACTGGACCCTCAATCCCCGGCCGCCGCCCCTGCCGCCCAAGGTGCTCGGCGGCTTCGCCCTGGCCGGGTTTCTGCTGGTGGCGCTCCCCTTCGTGGCGGAGTTCCGGCGCTGCCGTATCCGGCGGGGCCTGCACTGAGATTGAAATCTCTCAGTCACAGGGCTTCTCGATTGACTTGTTTTTACGTAGACTTGCGGAAGTCAATGACAATTGATTATGACATTGGCTGCCTTGTTGGTGCGGATGCTGAATCGAGTAAGTGTTTGCTCAATCGCTTCCGCGGCTGGACTATCAGATACTCAATTGGGAAGAAAATACGTGAAAAAGAAGATCATTGCACTTTCTCTCTTTGCCGCAAGTACGGCGGTCTTCGCGCAGAATACTGGCTGGTATGTGGGAGGTAGTGCGGGACAATCCAAGACTAAGTTCAAAAACGACGATTTCGCCTGGAACATCGCGGGCGTTTCCGAAACCAAGGACACTACCGACACCGCCTGGAAATTGTTTGGTGGCTACAATTTTAATCAGTACTTCGCTGTTGAGGTTGGCTACGCCGATTTGGGAACTCCCAAATACAAATACAGCGGTGCTGGTGTAGCTGGCCAAATGAAGGTGGAACAAAACTCCGCATTCGCCGCGGCCAAAGCTACCCTCCCTGTCGGCTCGCAATTCAATTTGTTCGGCAAACTGGGCGCCACTAGTAACCATTCAAAATCAACCTGGACCTCCAATATTGGAAACGGTTCCGACTCGGACAACCATATTAAGGCCATGTTTGGCGTCGGCGCTGAATTCCTGCCGATCAAGAATGTGGGCATTCGGGTCGAATATGAGAACTATGGTCGCTTCGGTCGGGAAGTGAATAACAACCGCGTCGGCGGTCGTACCGATGTGGATATGTGGTCTGTCGGCGCAGTTTACAAATTCTGATAGGACAGTTCTGGCGACAAGGGCAATGACTCCCATCGGGGAGCATTTGCCCGGCTGATGTTTAATTGGGGAAGTGGCCTTCAGGCCTGAAGGTCTTTCTGTAGGAAAGGGGGCGCGCCCTAGGATATCCCGGCCAAGAGGTCGGCGAAGCGCTGGGACAAGGGCGTGGGGGCCAGCGGCAGGACCAGGGCGCTCAGGGCATGGGCGTCCTCGTCGGCCAGGGGCACATAGGCGATCCCCTCCCCCGCCAGGGCCTTCATGCGTTCGGGAATGACCGCGACGCCGAAGCCCGCCGCCACCAGATTCATCATGGAAGTCTTGCGGGAAATGACCCGGGCCACTTCGGGGACGAATCCCCGCTTCAGGCAGAGATCGGTCACCAGCCGCGCCAGGCCGCCCCGTTCCCGATGTACCGCCGACACAAAGGGCTCGTGGCGCAGGTCGGCGATGGCGAGGCTGTCCCGGCCGGCCAATGGATGGCCGGCGGGCACGGCGGCCCACAGCCTTTCCGCCGGCAGGTCGATTAACCTCACCCGGGCATCCCGCCGCAGCACGGGCAGCCGCACGATGCCGATATCCGCCCGGCCGCCGGCCACTTCGCTCACCTGGGTTTCGGAAGCGATCCGATCCAGGTCGATGCGGGCCTTGGGGCAGTCCGCCAGGAAGCGGCCGATGGCCGGCATCAGGCTGTTGGCGGGAATGGAGCTGGAATGGGTGAGGCGCAGGACTCCGGCTTCGCCCCGGGCCAACTGCTTGCCCTCTTCCCCGGCGGCGGCCAGGAGGCCCTGCACCGCCACCACCCGATCCCGGTAGACGGCTCCGGCCGGTGTCAGCCGCACCCCCCGGGGCTCCCGCTCGAAGAGGGGAAAGCCCAGTTCTTCTTCCAACTGGGCCACCTGCCGGCTGAGGGCGGGCTGGGCGATGAACAGGGCGGCGGCGGCCTGAGTGAATCCGCCCAGGTCGGCCACGGTCAGGAAATAGCGGATTTGCTTGAGGGTTGGCATGCGAAAACGGCATGGATATGGCAAATATTTGCTATTTGTCTTATACCGCGTCGGCTCACAAAATGAAATCGTCCCTTTCCTGGAGCCGCAGCCGTGACCGATTTCATTCCTCTTCCCGATCTCCTCAATGAACCCGCCCACCTGGCCCTGGCCGCCGCGGCGGTGGCCGTTGCCTACGCGGTCTTCACCCTGGTGGGTTTCGGTTCCGCCCTGTTCGCCAGCGCTCCGTTGGGGTTGGTGATGCCGGTGGGCAAGGTGGTGCCCATGCTGGCCATGCTGGATTTCGCGGGCTCCAGCCTGCGGGGCTGGCGGGCCCGGAAGGAGGTGGCGTGGGGAGAATTTGTCCGGCTGCTGCCGGGCATGCTGGCCGGCCAGCTTCTGGGGGTCCTGTTCCTCGCCCGCCTGCCGGCCTCCGTAATGGCCGTCACCCTGGGGCTCTTCATCGCCATCCAGGGGGTGAAGGGCCTGGTCAAGGGAGCGCCCGGCACCCGCACACCGCGCTTCCCTTTCGCCCACGGCCTGTTCGGCGGCGTGCTGGGTGGGCTGTTCGGAAGCGGCGGCTTCGTCTACGCCTCCTATCTGGAGCGGCGGCTGGAAAGCCGCACCGCCTTCAAGGCCACCCAGGCGGTGCTCATCGCCCTGTCGACGGCCTGGCGCATCGTCCTGTGCCTCTCGGTCGGGCTGCTGGACCTCAAGCTGCTCGTCACCGCCCTGGCCTTCGTGCCGGTGATGGCCCTGGGCGTCTATGCCGGCCACCACATCGACCTGCGCATCAGCCGGGAACAGTTGTTCGCAGTGCTTAACGCGCTGCTGGTGGTGAGCGGCGCCAGCTTGGCGATCCGCTTCCTGGGGTGGCTGTAGGCGGACGACTTTCCACAGGGGGAAAGCCGTCCCCTAGACCATCGGCTTAGCGCAGACGGGTAGCGAGGGAGGCGACCCGCTGGCCGTACTGGACGGCGGTTTGCAGGTCGCCGGCGGGAATGGCATCGGCGCCGGCGTCGGAAGCGCACTGCACCAGGAGGCCGACCGAACCCCCCAGGTTATTGACCTCGGCACGGCTGGCAGCGCTGTTGTTGGCCGGCAGCATGCCCAGGCTCACCCACAGCCCGCCGTGTTGGGCGGCCAGGGTGCTCAGGTAGGCCAGGGTCGCGCCCTTGTCGCCGTTGAGGCTGGCGCTGCAGGTGAAGGCGCCGAACAGCTTGTCCTGCCAAGCGCGGGTGAACCAGGCCTTGGAGCTGGCGTCGGCGAATTTCTTGAACTGCCAGCTGGGCCCGCCCATGTAGGTAGGCGACCCGAAAATGATGGCGTCCGCGGCGTTGAGCTTTTCCCAGCCGCCTTCGGGCAGATTCCCGTCCGCGTCGATTTTCAGAAGCTCGCCCCGCGCGCCTTCGGCGACGCATTGGGCGACCCGTTCCGTGTGGCCGTAGCCGGAGTGATAGACGATGACGACCTTGCTCATGGCTTCTCCCGAAGAAAGGATTGAAATTGGTGAATCCGGAGACTAACCTTAATACTTACTTCTGGTAAGTACGTACATAAAGGTAAGTGTCCATGTCCCAGCCGTCGGCCGAACCCGCCTCTTCCCTTCCCGCGACGCCGGAGATGCGCGGCGAATTGTTTGCCGTTGCCTGCCCGTCGCGCCGGATTCTCAAGCACGTCACCAGCCAGTGGGGCGTCCTGATTCTCTGTTCCCTGTTGGGCGGAACCCATCGCTTCAGCGATTTGCGGCGGAAGATCCAGGGGGTCAGTGAAAAGATGCTGACCCAGACGTTGCGGGCCCTGGAAAGCGATGGATTCATCGACCGCAAGTCCTATCCCGTCATCCCTCCCCACGTGGAGTACAACCTGACGCCCCTGGGGGTGCAGGTGGCGCACCGGGTGGAAGCGCTGGCCGACTGGATTGAGGAAAATCTCCCGGCGATATTGAAGGCGAATCCGCCGGTCTGAGACCCGGCTATCCCCCGGCTGGCGGGGCAAGCGGCGGTCCTAGCAGACATCCATCCGCTATGCCATACGAGCAAGTACTTACTGCCTGGCAAGGCCTCGCCGATATTGGCATATCGGTCGCCTCCGGGTAACAAATATCAAGGAAGCATCGACGTATTCCAAGCAGACTAGCCACCACGAATAGTCCGTGGGGGCACGGTCTGCATTCCTACCGGGTGGCGATTGGCAACGCCAGGGTGGGCAGGCCCGGCGCCTTTCATTCCTATCCACCCAACCTCCCCTCAGAGAGGATCAGACATGACAATCGCCAGGAAAATGGTGCTGCTGGTCGCCACGGCCCTGCTCGGCGTCCTCGTCCTTGCCGGCAATGCCCAGTACCAGACGGGCCGGGTTTTCGAGTCGGCCAATTTCTCCAACATCAACGTCATCCCGAGCCTGCAGGCCATCGGCGTGGCCAACACGGCCTTCGGCAACATGCGCGCCCAGGTCTGGCAGCACGTCGCCCTCACCGATGGGGCGGCCATGGCCGACATGGACCAGCGTATCGCCGCCAACAGCCAGAAGGTCGAGGAAGGGCTGGCGCAGTACGAAAAACTGATCGCCGACGAGAAGGACCGGGCCCTGTTCCACGCCGTCAAGGCGGCCTTCAAGGATTACGTCGCCCTGGCGGAAAAAGGCCTGGCCGACTCCCGGGCCAATCGCTCCGAGCAGGCCAGGGACTATTTCCTGAAGAACCAGGCGATCATCCTCAAGGTCGCCGACACCTTCAACGAACTTGCCCAGTACAACAACGAACTGGCCGACAAGGCCGAGAAGGAAGCCCTGGCGGCCAAGTCCTGGGCGACGGTCGTTTCCGTCGTCATCATCGTCCTCATGGTGGCGGCGGTGGGTGGCTTCGGCTTCTATGTCTCCCGGGGTGTCATC